>CAUUFM010000108.1:0-3880 GCA_963544505.1 uncultured Lachnospiraceae bacterium
CCTCTTCATCAGCCGTCATATATTCCACTTCATCGGTAACCCTCGGATTCATAGGATCACTCCTGTCTATCTTCCTGTAGGGCGCCTCGATAAATCCGTACTGATTTATTCTTGCATACGAAGCAAGAGAGTTGATAAGTCCTATATTCGGTCCTTCAGGTGTTTCAATAGGACACATTCTGCCATAGTGAGTATAGTGAACGTCACGCACCTGAAATCCCGCCCTATCTCTTGACAATCCTCCGGGACCCAATGCCGACAGACGCCTTTTATGTGTCAGCTCTCCGAGAGGATTGTTTTGATCCATAAACTGAGATAACTGCGATGAACCGAAAAATTCTTTTACCGCAGCCGTAACAGGCTTAATATTTATAAGAGATTGAGGCGTAACGAATGAGGTCTGATCCTGTATTCCCATTCTCTCCCTTGCCACTCTCTCCATTCTTGAAAGCCCTATTCTGTACTGGTTTTGAAGCAACTCTCCCACGGCTCTTATTCGTCTGTTCCCGAGGTGATCAATATCGTCCTTGTTTCCGACCCCGTATTCCAAATGAATATTATAGTTAATAGACGCCAATATATCATCTCTTGTGATATGTTTCGGAACAAGCTCAGATATTTTGGATTTTATATTCCTTTCAATCTCTTCAATATCCGCACTTTCCTCAAGAATTTCTTTTAAAACTGGATAATAGACAAGATCCTTTATTCCGCAGGCTTTCTTATCTATATCTACAAAATTTGTAATCTCAACCATCAGATTTGAAATTACCTTTACGTTTCTGTCGCCACATTCCAAAGTGACACTTCTTACGGCGGCATTTTGAATTTCTCCCGCCTTTTCAGAGGTGATTTCATCTCCCTTTTTAGCCAAAATCTCTCCGTTTATCTCATCAATTACATCTTCAGCCAGGATATGTCCCGCGATTCTGTTTTCAAGATTAAGTTTTTTATTAAATTTATATCTTCCGACCTTAGCAAGATCGTATCTTTTGGAGTCAAAAAATATACCGGTCACCAAGCTTCTTGCACTGTTAATGTCCTGCAACTCTCCCGGTCTCACTTTTTTATATAATTCCAAAAATGCCTGATCCTGATTGGTTGAAATATCCTTTTCAATGGTGGCTCTTATTTTAGGCTCATCGCCGAAAAACTCGATAATGTCTTCATTCGAGGTGATTCCCATAACCCTTATCAAGACTGTTACGGGAAGCTTCCTTGTCCTGTCTACACGCACATAAAAGACATCGTTGGAATCAGTTTCATACTCCAACCACGCTCCACGATTCGGTATTACCGTACTTGAAAACAGTTTTTTCCCTATTTTATCATGTGCTATGTCATAGTAGATTCCCGGAGATCTGACAAGCTGACTTACTATTACTCTTTCAGCACCGTTTATGATAAACGAGCCTGTTTCGGTCATAACAGGCATTTCTCCCATAAAAATCTCATCAACCTTTTCTTTAAGCTCAGAACCCGAGGCTGACATATTCTTTAATATTACCTTTACATATAAAGGAGCAGCGTAATTTACATCTCGTTCCTTACATTCGCTGATTGAACGCTTTATTTCATTTCGGCGCAAGTCTATTCCTCTATATTCAAGCCTCAACTGCCCTCCGTGATCTTCTATTGGAAAAATTTCATTAAAAGCTTCATCAAGTCCTTCATTCAGCAACCAATTATAAGAATTTTTTTGTACCTCTATAAGATTCGGCATTTCAAGCATATCCGTTTGTCTT
Source organism: uncultured Lachnospiraceae bacterium (assembly GCA_963544505.1). Taxonomy (GTDB): domain Bacteria; phylum Bacillota; class Clostridia; order Lachnospirales; family Lachnospiraceae; genus CAUUFM01. The sequence goes on from CAUUFM010000108.1 coordinate 1,746, forward strand.
GAAAAACTCATTCTTACATTCCGGGCACTTTTTACAGGGCTAATTCTGTGTTTTTCCATTTACTTCTCCTTAAACAAAAGATTAGGTTTTTCGGCAACCAATGTAAAAAATCCGCATTTTAAGATAATAATGCACTCTTCAGAATATATCAAATTTTTTCTTTTGTCAAGCCCTAAGAATTAATTTTTGGCAAATTCTGCAAGACTTAATCCCTTGTTCCTGTCAAGTGTCATCTGTACGCTCCATTCATGTGCAAACAAGAGCAGGGGTCTGTTTTTAAGATCCGACACTTTTTTCATATCCGCAGTTCCGTTAAGCGAATCAATATTAATGCTTTCATAATTATCTATCCATCTGATATACTTAAAAGGAAGCCCCTCTAAATTAATTTCCACATTATATTCGGTGTTCAATCTGTGCTTCAGCACATCGAATTGCAGGACTCCCACCACACCGACTATAATTTCTTCAAGCCCTGAGTTTATTTCTTTAAATATCTGAATAGCACCCTCTTTTGCCAGCTGATCTATTCCCGCCACAAACTGCTTTCTCTTCATAGTATCCACCTGACGAACTCTTGCAAAATGCTCAGGAGCAAATGTGGGTATTCCCTCATACCTTATTTTCATAGAGGGATCACAGACCGTATCCCCGATAGAAAATATGCCGGGGTCAAATACTCCTATCACGTCCCCCGCATAGGCATTTCTTATGATATGCCTGTCATCAGCCATCATCTGTTGCGGCTGTGATAATCTGAACTTCCTGCCACCCTGCATATGATAGACTTCGGATTCCACATCGAAGATTCCTGAGCAAACCCTCATAAATGCTATTCTGTCCCTATGAGCCTTGTTCATATTTGCCTGAATCTTAAAAACAAATGCGGAAAACTTCGGATTTTCAGCCTCAATCATTCCGGTGTCGGCAAGCCTCGGTAAGGGAGCGGTGCTCATCTTTAGAAAATATTGCAAAAATATTTCCACTCCGAAATTGGTGAGTGCCGAACCGAAAAACACAGGTGACAGTTTTCCGTTATGAACCTCTTTTATATCAAGTTCAGCCCCCGCCCCGTCAAGCAGTTCAAGCTCGGTTTCCAATTTTTCAAAGGCGGCATCTCCTATTAAATCACGGCTGTTATCAAGCTTTAACCTTGTGGCTACACCCTCTTTTGTCCCCTTTAACGTATCGCTGTATAAGACGACTTCCTGTGTCTGCCTGTCATAGACTCCTTTAAAATCCTTGCCGCTTCCGATAGCCCAGTTGACAGGACAGGTAGCTATTCCAAGCTCTTTTTCTATATTATCAAGCAGTTCAAAGCTGTCAAGTGCGTCCCTGTCCATCTTATTTATAAAGGTAAAGATAGGAATATGCCTCATTACACAGACTTTGAACAGTTTTCTGGTCTGTGCCTCCACTCCCTTTGCGGCATCTATTACCATCACCGCAGCATCACAAGCCATCAGCGTTCTGTAGGTATCCTCCGAAAAGTCCTGATGCCCCGGTGTATCCAATATATTTATACAATAATTGTCATACTCAAACTGCATGGCGGACGAGGTGACGGAAATTCCTCTTTCCTTTTCAATAGCCATCCAGTCCGAGACCGCATGTTTTGCAGTGGCCTTGCCCTTTACACTTCCTGCGGTGTTTATGGCACCTCCGTACAGCAAAAATTTCTCCGTGAGTGTGGTCTTTCCGGCATCGGGGTGTGAAATAATTCCGAATGTTCTTCTTTTGTTTATCTCATTTTTTAACTGTGTATCCAAATCCATATTAAAATCCCTTATAATCCTATCTTATTCCGAGAATCATATCTCTAAGCAGCGTAATTGCAAACTTTGCCGCCCTGTTTCTTATAACGTTCCTGTTTCCTCTGAATTTATGCTCCACTATGTTAATTCTTCCGTCATAGCTGCAAGCAATATAGACAAGCCCGACCGGCTTCTTATCGCTTCCTGTAGGTCCTGCAACTCCCGTTATCGCAATGTTGGCATCAGCCCCGTATTTTTCAAAAAGCCCGACACACATAGCCTCTGCGGTATCGGCACTCACCGCACCGTGTCTTAAAATTACCATCTTCGGAACATTAAGCAGCTGATGCTTTGATTCATCTGAATAGGTAACCACACCCA
>CAUUFM010000109.1:0-3852 GCA_963544505.1 uncultured Lachnospiraceae bacterium
TATAAAATAAATTGTTATATATATTTATTTTTAGGAGAAAGTAAATGACAGACTATATTTTAATGCTTAAAAATATCAAAAAATTTTTTGATGACAAGCTTATATTAAATAATTGCTCAATCAATATAAAAAGAGGAGAATTTTTGACATTGTTGGGCAGGTCAGGCTGTGGAAAAACTACAACTCTTAGAATTATAGCGGGGCTTGAAACTTTGGACAGCGGACAGGTTATTCTTAACGGAAAAGACATTACGAACCTTGAGCCCAACAAAAGAGAACTGAATACAATATTTCAAAATTATGCCCTCTTTCCTCATATGAATGTCTTTGATAATGTAGGATATGCTCTTAAAATAAGAGGGGTTTCAAAGGCGGCTATTAAAGAAGCTGTGGCTGATGTTCTTGAGAATGTACAGCTCTCGGGCTTTGAAAAAAAAAGAATAGACACGCTCTCAGGCGGCGAAAAACAAAGAGTCGCCATTGCAAGAGCTATAATAAACAAACCCTCACTGCTTTTACTTGATGAACCTTTAAGTGCACTTGATTTACAATTAAGAAAGAGTATGCAGAGTCAATTAAAGGAACTGCAAAAAAAGCTTAATCTGACCTTTATATATATTACTCACGACCAGGAGGAAGCTATCAATATGTCTGACAGGATTGCCGTTATGAAAGACGGAGTTTTTTTACAGACAGGAACTCCCGATGAAATATACAATAATCCGGTGAACTCGTATGTGGCTACCTTTGTAGGCAATGCCAATATTATCAATGCAAGGGTTTTAGAAAAAAGAGATGAAAACAATCTTTTGGTAGATGTTGCCGGAAAAGCAATCATTGTACACAACAACACAAATCTTAACTTGGCTATTAATCAAAAAATAAAATTGGCGGTAAGATATGAAAACGTTGTCTTAAACTGCAAAGAAGAGAACGCCACCAAAGCCAAAGTGATAAACAAATTTTTCGGCGGAGGTCTGTTATCCACGACTCTTTTGCTGTCAAATCAGGATATAATCACCTCTACCAGATATGGTTTAAAATACGATGCCGCTGTCGGAAGCGAAATATGTATCAGCTTTATGCCCGACAGCTTTATATTATTGGAGGACTGATATGAAAAATAAAAGGTTGTTCAGCAGATGGCTGATACTTCCATTTTATATAATTACATTACTCTTTGTCCTTTTCCCGTTCATATATATGATTTTTATCAGCTTTATGCAAAGAGGAACAGGGTTTTCGGTAACATTTACTCCTACGCTTGACAACTACAAAAAACTGCTTGAGCCTATGTATGTTACAATTTTACTGAACTCGTTTAAATTAGCATTAATAACCACAACGCTTGTAGCCGTAATAGCCTATCCTTTCGGATATTTTATGGCAAGAATGTCCGAACAAAATAAAAAAACGGCTATGCTTTTACTTCTGATTCCTTTTTTCACCGGCTCTCTTATACGTATGAACGGTTGGCTTGCGGTGCTTAGAAGCAACGGACTGCTTGACAGGCTTCTTATGCTCCTTAATATAACCAAAAAACCTTTAAAGCTTATGTACAGCTATGAAGCGGTGGTTTTCGGAATGGTTTATATATTGTTGCCGTTTATGATACTGTCAATATATTCTTCGGCACAAAGACTTGACTTTTCATTGACAGAGGCAGCCTACGACCTCGGAGCATCTAAAATAAGGGCATTTTTTTCCATCAACTTTATTTTAACCCTGCCGGGACTTCTGTCCGGTATTGTAATCACATTTATTCCTTCAATGGGATTGTTTTTTATAGCCGATATAATGGGAGGAAACAAGATTGTACTTATGGGCAGTGTAATACACGAGCAAATGACTAAGGGACATAATGTGCCTTTCGCGGCGGCATTGTCCGTACTGCTTATGCTTATGACCACTTTGATGCTTATACTATACAGCCGACTCACAAATCAGAAGCTTACAACAGGACTTATGAAATAAGGAGTACGTTAATGAAAAAAAACAGTATTTTTGCCAAGTTTTACGTAATAATGATACTATTTTTGACATACATTCCTATTGTAGTATCCGGAATATACTCATTCAATGAGTCAAAGCTGTCAACAAAATGGACAGGGTTTTCACTGAAATGGTATATGGAGCTGTTTTATGACAAGTCGATGATACTTGCATTTGTGAACAGTATAATACTGGCGGTATGCTCCTGCATATTATCGGTAATAATTGCAATGCCTGCCGCAATACACTTTCACAAAAATCAGAACAGATTGGATAAATTTACCGAATTTGTATCCAATATGCCGATAATGATACCCGAAATCATTCTGGGAATGGCATATTTATCCATTTTTTCACTGATGAAAATACCGTTTGGAATGATAACGCTTGTAATAGCCCACACAACATTTTGCATACCTTATATCTATAGCCAACTGCGAGCCGCACTGTACAGAATAGATGATACATTAAACGATGCGGCACTTGATTTGGGGGCTACTCCCTATCAGGTGTTAAGGGACATAACAGTTCCGCTTTTAATGCCTGCAATTTTGTCGGGAATGTTGCTGTCATTTGCGATGTCATTTGATGATATAGTAATAAGTATATTTGTGACGGGCCCCACAGTCAATCTGTTGCCCATAAAGGTATATACAAAATTAAAGACGGGGCTCACACCTCAGATTAACGCCTTGAATACAATTATCCCTGTTATAATTTTAGTTTTGTTGTTTATCAGATATACCTACACTAAATTAAAAATTAAAAAGGAGAAGAATTAAAATGAAAAAACTAAGTTTAGTTTCTGCAATTATAGTTTTTATACTATTGTTTGCTACAGCCTGTTCAAAAAAAACCGATAATAACAATTCATCATCTCTATCAGGCACATTAAACATCTATACGTGGGACGGTATGTTCCCTGCCGATGTCTTATCGGACTTTGAAAAAGAAACCGGCGTAAAGGTGAATTTTACAAACTTTGACAGCGATGAAGAAATGCTGGCAAAATTACAGGAAGCAAATGGCGGAAGCTATGATTTGATAGTGGCTGACGACTATATCTTGGAACAGGTAATAGAGCAGAACCTTGCTTTTGCTCTTGACAAAACCAAGATACCTAATATAAAAAATGTCAATAAGGACTTTACAAAACAGTATTATGACAGTAACGATACATATACTATACCCTACGGGGCGGGAGTTCCGCTAATTGTATATGATAAAGAAGCTGTAGGCTTTGACATAAAAAGTTACAATGATTTATGGGATACAAGACTTAAAGACAGTCTTGCAATCATAGGAAATTATAGGGTTATAAACGGTATAACATTAAAGTCAATGGGAGAATCCCTTAATACAGACGATGTCAAAAAGATAGAAGAGGCGGGAAAAAAGCTTTTAAAATTGGCACCCAACATAAGAATAATAAGTGACTCCAACACACAGGACGCATTATTGAGCGGAGAGGTGAGTGCCGCATTCTTATACACATCACAGGTAAACACCGCATTAAGTGCCAATCCCGATTTGTCATTATGCTATCCGAAAGAGGGCGTGGGATTTGGAATAACTCCCGCCTTTATCCCGAAAAATGCACCAAATAAAGAAGCGGCACACGCCTTTTTAAATTATATCTTAGATGAAAAAATCGGAGCTCAATGTTTTGAGCATACCCAGTATTTCTGTACCTTTAAGGAATCGGAGAAATTTATCTCTGATGATTTTAAGGAAAGACTTATTTTACCGTCAGATATTTCAGATATGGAAATAATATCCAATCTTCCGTCCGCTTCAGAAGATATGCACACTCTTATTTGGACTAAATTCAAGGCTGAATGTGAATAGGAGTTATAATGC
>CAUUFM010000110.1:0-3827 GCA_963544505.1 uncultured Lachnospiraceae bacterium
GTTTGCATAGTTCTTTGATTCATCAATACAAATCCTACTATTGACTGGTCGGAAGCTGCCGATGTAACTCCGGTATACACCCAAACATCATCATTTATTGTCAAGTAATTATAACCGTTCGTTGTGGTAAGACAGCCTTTTTGAGAAAGTTTGCTGTTTATAAATCCTTCCTTTAACATTCCGTGATAATTATAAAGTCTTGTTAAAAGCTCTGCGGAAAATACCTTATCCACCCAAGTCGGAATATCATTTAATTTATAATAATCACATTTTCCGTTGATTGCATTACACAGGACGGCGCCTTTTACAGTTTCTCCTCCAAATAATCCTATCTTAAAATCCTTTACCGGACAAACATAATAGGGAGTTCCGTTATCATCTATTTCAAAAAATAATTGTTCTGCAAAAATTGTTGTAGGATATTTAAATCTTAAGTGCCTTTTTATATATCTGTTAAAGTATTCAAAAGATGAGTATTTCATACCTTTTTCCAATTTTATAACATCGGCATCTTGAGTGGTCATATCTATTTTTACATATGCCGGTAATCCGTCAGAAAAGTTGGAAAGCCATTTTATAAATCCTGCATACATCAATGGGGATACCCTGACAGGTTTATTATCTATATTAATTTGAGAATATTCACGGCTTACTTCAAATTGAGAAACCATATCAAGCATACTTCCCATTACCCTGTCACCTATTATTTCAGCAGATTGTTTATCCATCAAAGGAATAGTATTAAAATCAGCCTCCTTTATATCCTCGCTGAAACTGCCGTTTTCCACATTCATTAAATTATAATATGCCTTTGCATTGAAAATGGTAGAGGAAAGAATGGAGCCTATAAAATAGACTAACAGGAGAATTATTAATATAAAGAACGTAATCTTTGTCGGCTTATTGTTTTTAATCAGTTGTTTCAGCTCAAAAAATCTGATTGCTTTTATATTATAGAAATAATTTTTGGAATTTCTGTAAATCATTATAACCAAAACAAATAAATTTACGGTAAAAATAAATTTCCAGGTAAATTGAGAATGTATATTAAATGCCGGAAGAGCAATATAGTAATAAATAACCATAAGAATCAAAAGAATTATTATAAAGCTTTTTTTCTTGAATAATTTGCCCATTTATTATCTCCTCTGTCTTAATATCTCATAAGTTAAAATTCCTGTAGCCACAGAAACATTTAGTGAATCTATTTCTCCATACATCGGAATACCTGCTATAAAGTCACATTCCTCTTTTGCAAGGCGACTGACACCTTTTCCCTCATTACCGACAACTAAAGCTATCTTGCCTTTTAAATCAATATTATACATTAATGTTCCGTTCATATCTGCACATACACACCAAAATCCGTTGTCTTTCAATTCTTTTATAGCATTGGTTATATTAGTATGTTTAACAATGGGGGTGTAGCTCACAGCTCCGGCACTTGCCTTTACAGCTGCGGGAGATAGAAGTGCTGCGTGCCTGCTGTGTATTATAACTCCGGCGGCATCGGCGATATTGGCGGTACGAATAATTGCTCCAAGATTCATAGGATCTTCCACATCATCAACTACAAGAACTAATCCGTCTTTTCCTTTCAGCTTGGAGCTGTTAAAAATATCTTCCATAGTAGAATAACTATAAGCCGCACAGACTGCCAAAACTCCTTGATGTTTGGCGGTAGATGCCATTTTATTTAATCTGTCTTTATCCACAAAGTTAATAATTACGTTATTTTTCTTTGCCTCCTTGATAATGGTGTTTATAGGACCGTCATTACAGTCCTTTTGTATAAACAGCTTATCTACAGGAGTTTTACTTTTTTTTGCACGAAGAGCCTCTAAGACTGCATTTCTGCCTTCTATGTAATTTTCTCTTTGAAACATATCCTTGCTTTTATTTTCCATATTACAATAATTTCCTTAATTTAATTGTTATCTTCTTTTTTATTATCAATAATTTCAACGTATTTATGCAGTAATTTAATGATTCTATCATTTTTATTATTAAGATAAAGATAGCCTAAAACCGATTCAAATCCTGTAGACATCTTATATTCTGATAAACTTACATTCTTTGCAGCGCTACCGCTGTTAGCATTTCTTCCCCTACGATACACCTTTTTTTCTTCTTCAGTAAATATATCTTCATTAAGAAAAATTCTGGCTACTGTTGATTGAGTTTTAGCTTTAACATAAAAACTGGATTTGGCATTTATATTTGAAACCCTATTACTATATTTGTTTACTAAAATAGTTCTAATAACAATTTCCAAAACCACATCTCCCATATAGGCAAGCACGATGGGAGAGTAGTTTCCGGTATCAATTTCATTTAATCTGAATTCATTTTTTATCAAATCATAAAAGCTTAAATTTTCTTCCATTGTGTGCCTGCTCTGGTATCCTTTATTTCTATTCCCATTTCCTTTAATATATCTCTAATTTTATCCGCTTTAGCAAAGTCTTTATTCTTTTTTGCCTCATATCTTTCATTAATCAATTCTTCAATTTTAATAATATAATCAGATGATTGTTTCTCTTCTTTAAATATCAATCCTAATACATCAGTTAATTTAATGATAGAATTTAGCGTAAATTCAGCTTCTTTTGAATTAAGTTTATTTTCTTTTGTAAGAATATTTGTATATTTTACCATTTCAAACACGGCACTGATAGCATCGGCAGTATTAAAATCGTCGTCCATACTTTCCATAAACTGTATATTGTATTTTTCAATATCATTTCTTAATTCTTCACTAATATTTTTATCATTAATGTCTTGTTTTGCCAGATATCTTAAATTAGTAATTGTATTAAAAATCCTTTCAAATGAAGCTTTAGCGGATTGTATTAATTCTTCACTGAAATTAAGTGGATTTCTATAATGTGCACTTAACATAAAGAATCTTAAAATTTGCAAATCATATTTTTCAGATATTTCTCTAACTGTAAAAAAGTTACCTAATGATTTTGACATTTTATGATTGTTGATATTAAGAAAGGCATTGTGCATCCAATATTTAGCGAATGTTCCACCATTTGCAGACTCAGATTGAGCTATCTCGTTTTCGTGGTGAGGAAATATTAAGTCTTCTCCGCCTGCGTGAATATCTATATGCTTTCCTAAATATTTTTCGCTCATTACACAACATTCAGTGTGCCAGCCCGGTCTACCTTTTCCGAATGGGGATTCCCAAAACGGCTCTCCATCTTTCATAGGCTTCCACAGTACAAAATCAAGAGGATCTTCTTTTTCATCAAGACCTGATACCTTAAGCTCCCTTTCACCGGTTCTTAAATCCTCTAAATTTTTATGTGACAATTTCCCATATTCTTTAAAACTGTTTACTTTAAAGTAAACCGTATTATTTTTTACATAGGCATTTTTTTGTTCAATAAGCTGTTCAATAAGTTTTATCATACCGTCAACCTCATTAGTGGCAAGAGGGTGAACATCTGCCGGCATAATATTCATTCCCGACATATCTTTTTTACATTCTTCAATAAATTTTTCAGAAACCTCTTTTGATGTTACACCTGTTTCATTGGCTCTATTTATTATCTTATCATCAATATCGGTAAAATTTGACACATATTTTACAGTATATCCTTTATAAATCAAATATCTTCTTACCGTATCGAAAAATATCATAGGTCTGGCATTACCGATGTGTATAAAATCATATACAGTCGGTCCGCACACATACATATTTACAGTGTTCTTATTTATAGGAACAAATTCCTCCAATTTTCCGGAAAGTGTGTTATAAATTTTTATCATATTAAATATCTCCTTTTCTTTCTATTAAAGATACTGCGTGTGCC
>CAUUFM010000111.1:0-3710 GCA_963544505.1 uncultured Lachnospiraceae bacterium
AATCATAAATTAGATAAGCCCATCATTGAAGCTGCTAAAATTGAATTTTTGCAAAACGGCTTTCAATCCGCTTCAATAGGGAATATTGCTAAGAGAGCGGGAGTGACAACGGGAGCTATATATACAAGATATAAAGGAAAAGACGAACTTTTTCACAGTTTAATTGAAGAACTTTTGACGGTTCTTGATAATGAAAGAAAAAATAATAAAGAAGCATATATGAATTATTGCATAGACAGTAATTTTGATAATTTCCTTAGCAGTATAGAGAAAGAAACCGCAAGACATATAGATGTCCTGTTTGAATATTATGATGAGTGTAAGCTTTTGCTATGTTGCAGTAAAGGAAGTTCGGCTGAATCCATATTTAGTGAAATGATAAAAAACAAGATATCCGAAACACAAATATTCATAAAGAAAAATATTGATTCTGATATAAGCAGTTTAAAATTAGATTTAGTGGAATTACTTATGAATCAACAGTTTAACGTATATACTTTGATAATTGAAAAAGAATACAGCAAAGATGAAACTATTGAGTATATAAAAATGTTGGGAGAATTTATTGCGGCGGGTTGGGAAAAGATTTTTAAGAATTTTATGAAATAAGGATTAAGTTTATGGAAAAGACGGAGGAAATATCTGAAAATATTTTGGATTTTAAAATTGACTTTTCTTATGAATCGAATAAAGAAAAGACATTAAAGAATGTGACAGGAAGTATATCGAAAGGTAAATGTGTAGTTCTTTGCGGAGAAAGCGGTTGTGGGAAATCGACATTACTAAGATGCTTAAATCGTCTGATTCCCGAATTTTATGATGGTGTATTTAACGGATATATATCAGTAAATTCACAGGATATGGCTGATAAGAATATTGGAGAGGTCGGAGAGGTGATTTCATCTGTTTTTCAAGATCCCAGAAGTCAATTTTTTACGATGGAGAGTGATACTGAAATTTCTTTCGGGCTTGAAAATAGGGGAGTGTCGCCTGAAATAATCAGAAATAGAACAAAGGAGGCTTTTTCAAAATTCGGATTGGAGTATTTGGAAAATACGGAAGTATTTAAACTTTCAAGCGGAGAGAGGCAGTTAATAGCAATTATGGCGGCGTGGGCAACGGATACGGATATTATTTTACTTGATGAACCGACCGCCAATTTAGATTATTCGGCAATAGAAAAGTTAAAGAAGATTTTATTGTTGCTTAAAAAAGAGGGAAAGACTTTAATAATAAGCGAGCATAGGCTGTACTATCTTCAAGACTTGGCAGATGAATTTTGGTTTATGAAAAAAGGCTCTATATATGAAAAATATGATAAAAACAAATTTCAGTCTTTTTCTAAAAATGAGTTAAATGATATGTGTTTAAGAGTTACAGATTTGCAACAGATAGAGCCGGAAAACACACAAGCAATAAAACAAAGCGGTAAATTGGAAATAAAAAATCTGTCTTTTGCCTATAAGAAAGAAAAAATTTTAAAGAACTTATCTTTTACCGCCTCTTTAGGAGAGGTCAATTGCCTGATCGGAAGGAACGGTTGCGGAAAAACAACCTTAGGGAAATGTATATCCGGATTACTTAAATCTGAATATGACAGCATAAGGCTTAATGCACAGGAGCTGTCTTATAAAGATTTGTCACAAAAAAGCCTGTTTATTATGCAGGAGGCTGAATTTCAATTTTTTACAAATTCCGTATTGTCCGAGCTTAAATATAGTGTAAACCCGTCTAAATATGCCAACATAGAGCCTTTGCTTAAAAGATTTGATATGTGGGAGTATAGAAACAGACACCCTTTTTCTCTTTCCGGAGGGCAAATGCAGAAATTGACTCTGATGACGGCATATCTTTCTGATAAGAGTGTGGTTGTTTTGGACGAGCCTACATCGGGAATGGATAAAAAAAGCTTGGATACAATAGTGGAACTGATAAAGGATATGAGGGCGCATAAGATAGTGATAGTCATAAGCCACGATTTAGAATTTATCGCTGCGGTTGCAAATAAATGTTTGGAAATTAAGGACGGGGTAATAGGTCAAATTTATGAAATAGACAGCAATAAGGATATTGAAAAGATTAAAAAAACTTTTGAAGCAAAATGTCATCAAAATAGAGAGCATTCAAACACCGTAAAAAATTTTTTAGATCCGAGAACGAATTTGCTGTTTTTAATTCTTTGTATGATTGCGGCGGGAATAGATAATAAACACCTGATTTTTGAATATAATCTGTCGGCACTTGTATTTTCTATTGCTAACAGAAGATATAAAATTTTTACGGCGGCTTCGATAATAACAGCTGTTATCTATGGGCTTGAATTCATATTTCCTTGCGAAATTACAATGTTTACGGCAAATCTGTTACCGAGATTTATTCTTTTATTTATGCTGTTTCCCATTATTCTTTCAGGGCAAGGAGCGACAAATATGATTGCCGGACTTAGAAAAATCAGAGTGCCTGAAAAAATAATATTGATTTTGTCCGTTTCATTCAGATTTTTTCCGGTACTTCAAAATGATTTTAATTTGTCGAGGCAGGTTCTTAAAAATAGAGAAAACGCCAAGTGTAAAAACATCATTCAAAAGAAGGTAGCATATTTGGAAGCACTTATTATCTCTTTAATTTTCAGAGTTATAAGGATAGGAGAAACATTATCGGCATCGGCTGAAACGAGAGGAATAGCTTTAAAACACAAAAAAACCTCATATGTTTCTTTGCATTTTAAATTATTAGATTATTTATTGATGGGCAGTGTGATATTAATTTTTATGATAAATATTTTTCTAAAATAGGAGGATTAATAATGAATAAAGACAGGTTGAAAGTAAAAGATATTGTTACGGTTACTTTATTATCATTGTGCAATATTTTGATATTCGCATTGGGAATCTTTACGTACGCAACGCCGATTACAGTGCTTTTGACTCCGATAATCTACGCATTGTTGCAAGGTATCGTGTTTTTTGTTATCGGAGTAAAGGTAAGAAAAAAAGGGGCATTTTTCATATATTCTCTTATTCAGGGAGTTGTAGGGTTTTATCTGCCGTATATTTTAATGTTTGTAATTTCAGGCATAACAGCTGAACTGTTGTTACACAAAAAAGGTTACGGGAACTTAAAATATATCGGAATAAGTTATGTGATTCAGCAAGCTTTGGCTTCCATAGGCAGTGTGATTTATCCCTATACCATAGCTTTAAATAAAACGTTGGAGAATATGAAAGAAAAAGAGGTGGCTTCAAATGTCAGTGAAGCCGGTAAAATGATTTCTTCTTTCGGCTCGCTTATTTTGTTTGTTTCAGTCATAGTTGCAGGGATTATAGGAGCTTATATAGGAAGCAGGGTTGTAAGGAAACATATATTGGAAAAAGAAGCCGATAAACAGGAGGAATTATGAAAAAGGAGAAAGAGCCCGACTTTTTTAAAGAAATGGACTGTTTTATAAAACCGTATAGGAAAAAATATATTCTGTCCGTGATATTAAGTATTATTTCTGTTTTGTGTGAATTATTGTCATATGCTTTTATCGGGTTTTTGGCGGCAAATATCTTTAACGACGTTCACGGTAATCGTAATATATATGCTCTTATTGTGATTATTATATGTAAAATTGCAGGTGTTATATTTTTGAATATATCGACACTGATATCTCATAAGGCGGCATATTTAACATTAAAGGATTTAAGATATGCAATCTGTGATAAATT
>CAUUFM010000112.1:0-3691 GCA_963544505.1 uncultured Lachnospiraceae bacterium
CTGTCCATCATAGCATTGTTAAGGCTTTCAACACTTAAAATATCCCAAGGAGTTGTAACTATTGCACATTCATCATTTAATTTTCTTAAAATGGTGATAGCCTGATTAATCTTACCTGATTCAGCTCCCTTAGTCCTGCTCAGTAAAATAATTCCTGCATACTCAATTTGATTATCATAGAACTCACCGAAATTTTCACTATAAAGTTTAACCTTGTTCACATCTGCAACTGTAATACAATTACCTATTTCAGCCACATTTTTATCCAAAGAATTAACAGCTGTCATTACATCGGAAAGCTTACCTACACCTGACGGCTCAATCACTATCCTGTAAGGAGAAAACTTTTCAATGACCTCATTCATAGCCTCTTTAAAATCGCCTTGAAGAGAGCAACAGATACAACCGCTGTTCATCTCCTTAATTTCAACTCCGCTGTCCTTCAAAAATCCGCCGTCAACACTTATTTCTCCAAACTCATTTTCAATCAAAACAATCTTTTCGTTTTTATAAACCTCATTTATCAATTTCTTAATAAGAGTTGTCTTTCCGGCTCCCAAAAATCCTGATATTATATCAATCTTCGTCATAAATAAAATCCTTTCATACATTAAAAATTATTTAAACTTAATCACAAAAAGTGTACTGTTATCCTTTTTTCTAAAAACTTTTTCTTCTATAAGCTCATAAGAATCGTTATTAGCTAAAGCCTCCAAAATGCCTTCTCTTAGATTGGTAAATAAAAATAAATAACCGCCTTTATTTAAATAATCCTTTATTTTAACAAAAAAATTACGATAGAGTTTTTTAATATATGCCTCATTTCTCTTAGCCGTAACTTTCGGCAAATCCGTGATTACCTCATCGGCTGTAAACCCTCCCAAATCATCAAGATTAAAGAAATTTTTACAAATTGTCCCGACATTAAGTCCCGCCTCATTAAAATTCATTTTGGCTGAGTCAACGGCAAGATCCAAAATATCCACTCCAAGACTCCTTAACGCCTTAACCTTCAACAATCTTTCAATCATAAGTATTCCTGAACCGCAAAAAGGGTCAAAAACTATAGCATCTTCCTTAAAATATTTTGACAAATATTCGCAAACACTTGCGGCAAGTACGGGTTTCATAGCCTCAGATGTAGAATTTACCCTGTATTTAAACCTTGAATCCTTAATAATGCAGGGTCGCAAATACACGGAAAAAGTACCGTTGTTTTTAATAATGACCTTCAGTTCAATTTGATAATCACCCGTAGTATTTACCAAATCATTCGGCAGGGCATCATCTATTGCGGCGGTAATTTCCTTTACCTGCTCATCATAATTTCTGCTGTCCGATGTCTTTATTTGCATTCTATATGTAAAAGGATTATTTCCGCTAAAAATATCTCTAAGAAGAGGAACCAAATCAGATTCTATTATGCTCTCTTTTATATCATTAATAGATACATAGGATTTTTCATTGATTACAGGAAAATAAAAATCCTTAAATACTCTCAAATCCTTTAGTTCATTAACACTTGTTTCATAGACCAAAACTCCGCTTCCTATAATAGCCAATCTTTTATTGAGCTCTTTTATCTTACCTATCAAAATATCTGTGCAACCCGGATAAGAGGTCAGGTAAATTTCCGTTTTCTTATTTCCTCCCGTAAAACTGTGCTCACAAGTATTTGAATTATATATAAGCTGTCTTAAAAGTCTTACCTCATCATCATAATGTTTAGTGTTTTCTTTGTCTTTTTCCCTTATTTTCAATATATTATCAAGGCTTTCTTTTAATTTACCCATAAATTCGCTATAATCATTTTTCATTATAGCTTTTAAATAATCGGACCTTATAAATAATGTTTTTTCTTTTAAATAGGAATTAAAAATATCAGCTACAAGCTCATCATCTTCCATATCCCCTAATATAAGAGCGGCATTCCTTCTAATCTTGGCATCATTATTATTTAAAAGTTTTGTAAATATGCTGTAATCTCCATCTAAATAATAAGCAAGCTGTCTTTTATCCCTCTCATTTTTGATAATTTTTTTTAATTCAATAAGATTTTCTCTTATATTTATGCCATTAACTATATTATCAATATTTAATCTATACATTATTTTACTCTTCCACTGAATAATTTGGTGCTTCCTTTGTGATATGTATATCGTGTGGATGTGATTCCTTTAATGAAGCAGCCGAAATCTTTATAAACTTACCGTTTTGTTTTAATTCTTCTATTGTTCTTGTTCCGCAATAGCCCATTCCCGCTCTTAGTCCGCCTATGAACTGGAATGTGGTATCTTCCACGTGTCCCTTATATGCCACTCGTCCCTCTACACCTTCAGGAACAAGTTTTTTTGCATTTTCCTGGAAATATCTGTCCTTGCTTCCGGATTCCATAGCTGCAATAGAACCCATTCCTCTGTATACCTTATATTTTCTGCCCTGATATAATTCAAAGGTCCCGGGAGATTCATCACAACCTGCAAACACACTACCCATCATACATACATCGGCTCCTGCCGCTATCGCCTTTGTAATATCGCCGGAATATTTTATACCGCCATCTGCTATTAAAGGAATATTATAATTCTTTGCCGCTTCATAACAATCCATAACCGCCGTGATTTGAGGTACACCTATGCCTGCCACTACTCTGGTCGTGCAGATTGAACCGGGCCCTATACCGACCTTTACCGCATCTACTCCGGCTTCTATCAATGCCTTGGTAGCCTCTCCCGTTGCCACGTTCCCGGCTACAACTTGAGCATCGGGATATTTTTTCTTTATTTCTTTTATCGCATTTATAATATTGATTGAATGTCCGTGTGCGGAATCTATCACTATTACGTCAACCTTTGCCGCTATTAGAGCATCCACTCTTGCAATTACATTTGATGTGATGCCTACAGCGGCTCCGCATAACAATCTGCCTGCATCATCTTTTGCGGAATTCGGATATTTTATCTGTTTTTCAATATCCTTTATTGTAATCAAGCCTTTTAAGTTATAATTTTCATCAACTATCGGAAGCTTTTCTATTCTTGCCTTAGCCAATATTTTTTTTGCTTCCTGTATTGTTGTACCCTCTTTAGCTGTAACCAATCCCTCACTTGTCATAGACTCGGAAATCTTTTTGCTGAAATCCTCTTCAAACTTCAAATCTCTGTTCGTAAGAATTCCTACCAACTTTCCGTTAGTAGTAATCGGAACACCCGAAATTCTATATTTTGCCATCAAATTATCTGCATCCTTTAAAGTATGTTCCGGAGATAAATAAAAAGGATCAGTTATTACTCCATACTCCGACCTCTTTACCTTATCCACCTCCATAGCCTGAGCCTTGATGGACATATTTTTGTGAATAATTCCTATTCCGCCCTGTCTTGCCATAGCAATAGCCATTCTATGTTCCGTAACCGTATCCATTCCTGCACTCATCAAAGGCATATTCAGTTTTATTTTGTCTGTCAATCTGGTAGAAATATCAACTTCGCTCGGAATAACATCTGAATAACTGGGTATCAACAGTACATCATCAAAAGTAATTCCTTCTCCTAAAATTGTTCCCATTTTTTTCTCCTTATACTTTTACTTTTTTACAAAAAATCTGTAAATATCTCGTAGTACAACGTCTGCAAAATAAATAGAGCTGTTATTTAAGATTAAGCAAATTTTATATATTATAACAACAAGA
>CAUUFM010000113.1:0-3683 GCA_963544505.1 uncultured Lachnospiraceae bacterium
TGCCAATAATATTGAAAATAGTTGTTTTGATATTTTTTTGATTCCCATAGTCACTGTATCTCTTTTCCTTTTTTACTCAAATATTCGTGTATTCCCTTTGCCGCCTTTTTTCCTGCTCCCATAGCAAGAATTACGGTGGCGGCTCCTATTACCGCATCTCCTCCGGCAAATACGCCTTCCCTTGAAGTCATACAGGTATCCTTATCCGCAACTATACAGCCGTGCCTATCGACCTCAAGTCCGCTTGTAGAAGATGAAATAAGAGGATTGGGAGATGTGCCGAGCGACATAATCACAACATCTGTTTCTATTACAAATTCAGAATTCGGTATTTCAACAGGTCGTCTTCTACCCGACTCGTCAGGCTCAAGCAACTGCATTTTTATACAGGTAACTCCGGTTACGCTGCCGTTCTCATCTTGATTAACGGACACCGGATTGGTCAAAAGATGAAAAATTACTCCCTCTTCTTTGGCGTGATGTATCTCTTCTAATCTTGCCGGCAGTTCAGCCTCACTTCTTCTATATACCAAATGCACTTCGGAGCCGAGCCTTAAAGCTGTTCTTGCGGCGTCCATCGCCACATTGCCTCCGCCTACTACTATTACTTTTCCGCCTTTAAAAATCGGCGTGTCATATCTGTCGTCATAGGCTTTCATCAGATTGTTTCTTGTCAAAAACTCATTTGCGGAAATTACCTCTCTTGCATTCTCTCCCTCTATTCCCATAAATTTAGGCAAGCCTGCTCCTGTCCCCAAAAAAACGGCATCAAAGCCCTCCTCGTTCATTAAATCATCTACCGTTCCGGCTTTTCCGAGCACGGTATTAAGCTCAAGCTTGACACCCAAATCCAAGACGTTTTGTATCTCCGATGCCACCACACTGTCTTTTGGAAGCCTGAACTCCGGTATCCCGTAGCTTAATACCCCGCCCGCCTTATGAAATGCCTCAAAAACAGTCACATCATAGCCTAATTTAGCCAATTCTTGTGCGCAGGTGAGCCCTGCCGGCCCTGAACCTGCAACCGCCACTCTAAAACCGTTTAGTTTATGCTTTTTTGCTGATTTATATCCCTTTTCTCTTGCAGTATCACCGACAAATCTTTCCAGCTTTCCGATACTGACAGGTTCACCTTTTATGCCCCTGATACAACGCTTTTCACATTGACTTTCCTGAGGGCAGACTCTTCCGCAAACAGACGGAAGTGCTGAATCATTTGCAATAGTTTCCGCCGCCGCCTGATAGTCGTTATTTTTTATTTCTAATATAAACTTAGGTATGTTTATTCCGACAGGACAACCGTCTATACATTTTGCATTTTTGCAATTAAGGCATCTGGCTGCCTCAAGTACAGCCTCTTCTTCATTATAACCGTAGCACACCTCTTCAAAATTATTTGCTCTGTCTTTAGGGTCCTGCTCTCTTACAGGAACTCTTTTCATCATATCTAAAACAGCCATATCTCTACCTCCTATCCGCCGCACAGCCGCCGCTGTGTGTGTCTTTTTCCTGAAGCTTTAATAAAGCTCTGCCCTCTTTACTCTTATATATCAGCTGTCTTTTTATGGCTGCGTCAAAGTCCACCAGATGAGCATCAAATTCCGGCCCGTCCACACAGGCGAATTTCACCTTTTTATCGACAATTAATCTGCAACAGCCGCACATACCCGTACCGTCAACCATTATAGGATTCATACTGACAACGGTTTTAAGTTCATATGCCTTTGTGGTTTGAGCCACAAATTTCATCATAATCATAGGTCCTATGGCAACACACAGATCATAGTTTTTGCCCTCTTTTTCTATCAGATTTTTAAGAACATCGGTTACCAGACCCTTTTGCCCGTATGAGCCGTCATCGGTTGTAATATAAACGTTCTTTGCAACGCTTCTTACCTCCTCTTCCATTATAATAAGCTCTCTTGTCTTAGCTCCTATAATAACATCTGAAAGCACACCCTGCTCTTTTAACCATTTTACCTGAGGGTATACAGGTGCAGTCCCAAGTCCTCCTGCGACAAAAACTATGTTCTTCTTTTTCAGTTCATCAATATTTTCGTTGATAAATTCGGACGGCATTCCTAAGGGCCCGATAAAATCCGTCAGAAAATCTCCCTCATTAAGTGAACATATTTTATGCGAACTAAGACCCACGTCTTGAACCGCTATGGTTACAGTCCCTCCTTTTGCATCATAATCGCAAATAGTCAAAGGAATTCTTTCTGAAAATTCATCAAGTCTAACCACAACAAATTGTCCCGGCTTGCTATACTTGGCGGCTCTTGCCGCATTAATATCAAGCAAAACGGTATTTACCGACAAACGTCTTTTCTTAACTATTTTATACATTTTTTTGCTCCTTAAACTTACACACTCTTTTCATAAAATATCATAAATCATTTAATTTAATAAATTCTATTATCAATCCTCTTCAATTTCGCTATCATTATCAATCTCTTCCACATTTTCAAACACATCATAGCTCCTGAAAACCGGAGAAGAAACCTTACCGTACTTATTAATCGAAACAGTCGTAAATGTGTGACTGCCCTGTTTCATTTTTATTGGAGAATTATACTTTTTTGAATTACTGTCAGGAATTTTTCCGTTCCAATTATAATAGGCGACACAACCCTCATCAACCTCTATCCTTATTACTGTATCCTCATTATATTGTCCTGTGCTCGGAATGACAACAGGGGAGTTCGGAACAGGATAGCTCACCGTATAATTTCCTACAAATACATCGCTTGAAACACCATATTCATTTATCAAAACAGCCTTGACTATAAAGTCGTCTTCCTTATCAAATATAATAGGTTCAACATATTTTCGCGAATTTATTGTCGGTGTTTCGGCATTTACAGTATAATAAATATCGGAATTTTCAGATCCATTCAAAATTAATGTTATATTATCGTCATAAATGCCGGGTTCAATGGAAACATTCGGTTTGTCCGGAAAAAATTCACTATATTTTAAAATCAATTTCTCTTTTATGGGTGCCCTGTTTATGTACTCTCTTATTTTATAATATTCCCTGTTATCTTTTAAGACCTTAAACAAATCATCATAGGTTTCTTCATTGTTCGGATCTATTTTTATCGCTTCATTATAAGCGGAAATGCTCGAATCAATATCTTTTTCGGCATTATAAAGCTCTGCTAAAAATAATCTTGCTTCCAATAATTCGGGATTTAATTCAACAGCTCTTTTCAGGTGTTTTATAGACAGTTCGTATCTTCCCTGATTATAGTATTTTTTTGCGGAGTTTAGTTGATAGTCAAACGAATTATTATTGTTAAAATTAAACACTATGTATGATATAAAACCGGAGGCTAACAGAAAAATCACCGTTACTATGATTAATATTGTTTTTTTGCCTGCTGTTGTATTTGTATTATTATATGGCTTATTATTGGTCGAACTTTTAATTGTTTTATCGTTGTCGGGTGCTTTTTCATCTGCAAAGTCAATTACCGGCTTCACATAAAGATCTTCTGTAGCATCATATTCAGCTACCAATCTCACCTCATAGCCGCAATTATGGCAAAACAACTGATCTTTTTTTATTTCCTTGCCGCATCTTGCGCAAATCACTGTTTCTCTCCTTCTTTTAATCTTAAATTCAATCTTTGTTCTTGACTCGCTTTCTCTAAGTGTTTAGGATAAGCTTAAACTAA
>CAUUFM010000114.1:0-3561 GCA_963544505.1 uncultured Lachnospiraceae bacterium
CTGCTCCGCTTATCCCTGCACGATCCCGTCATGCCGCTGAATATCGAAAGCGCCCAGAAAGGCGATCTCGTAAAGTTGAAAGACATCGCCCGCACATTACTGGAAGGTTTTGACCGGCTCGATATAAGTGAATTGGAATGAACAATGGCTAGCGATGCGGACTGATGAGTGGAAAATTCATACACTTACGAATTACAAAATCTTCAGTGGTCGTTTAAGGGTGTCTTGCGCTTTATAACACGTGCTCCATAATAATTGCTAAACGCAGAATTGGATTACAGCAGTATAAAATATATCCAGCCAAAGCACAAAACTTATGTAAAACACACGGAATGCAATGCTTGTGCTTTTCTATTATGCGGAACTACGTATACCGTTTAAGTATTGATAAGAATACATTAATGGCTTAGAAAGAAACTTATATCATACAATTATTTAAAAAATCTACTGCTAATTTAGATAGCGTTTTCATATTCGTAATTAAATTTTTCTCATTCCAAAACAGCTTTGGATGATGAAGCATATTTTCATTTTCTAATTGTTCATCATTAACACCAACAAAAAAGAAAAATGACGGAACATATTTTCCAAAATACGCAAAATCTTCTGAACCCATCACAGGGTCTTCCATAACCTCAATACAATCTTTTCCTAAAATTTGTTCTAAGGCATTTTTAGAAAAAGTAAATAGTTTATGATCGTTTTTTAATGCAGGATACATTCTATCTACTAAAAATTCATATGAAGCCCCATAAGCAGTAGTAAGCCCTTTTAGAATTTCATCCATTTTATCAACAATTTGATTTGTAATTTCTTCATCAAAAGTTCTAATAGTTCCTTTTAAAACTAATTTATCAGGAATTATATTATGAGCCTCTCCTGCATGAATACTACAACAAGATAAAACAGCCGGTCGTAATGTAGAAATATTTTGGCTTATTATATTTTGGAAATTAGTTATAGCTTGACAAGCGATTATAACAGGGTCAATGGTCTTTTCAGGTTGCGAAGCATGTCCGCCTTTCCCCTGAAAGATAACATCAAATGAAGTTGTGTGTGTCATCATAGCGCCATCTTTTATTGCTATATGCCCTGCTTGTAAAGTTGGCCAAATATGACAAGCAAAGGCGGCATCTACTTTTGGGTTTTCCAACACCCCTTCATCTATCATTGGTTTTGCCCCGCCAGGGCCTTCTTCAGCTGGTTGAAAGAGTAATTTTACAATCCCTGACAGTTCTTCTTTCAATTCATTTAAAATCATTCCAACTCCAAGAAGCCCGGCTGTATGTCCATCATGACCACAGGCATGCATGTTCCCTTTATGAGTTGATTTAAAAGTACATCGACTCTCTTCTGTTATCGGTAACGCATCCATATCTGCTCTTAATAATACGGTTTTTCCAGGCTTCCCTCCTTTAATAGTTGCAACAATTCCTGTTTTGGCAATTTCTGATTTATAAGGGATACCTATTCTGTCTAATTCTTTTTTTACTATTTCAGCTGTTTTAAATAAATCAAATCCAAGCTCTGGATATTGATGAAGTTCCCTTCTTAACTCCATAACTCTTACCAAATATTTTTCAGATAATTTTTTAATTTTTTCGTCCATGATTGACCTCCTCCTATCATATTCCAAATGGAATATTTAAAGTAAAGAAAACAGTAAATAATAAGGTACTTCCTATCAATGTTATAACCGCATAAGGAATCATATTCGCAATTAAAGTTCCTAAACCAAAATTTTTACTATATTTATTTGCTACTGCTAATATCAATGGTAAATAAGGAAATAATGGAGATATCATATTTGTAGATGAATCTCCTATTCTATAAGCCATTTGCGTTAGAGCAGGATCATAACCTAATAGCATAAACATTGGAATAAATACAGGTGATAAAATTGCCCATTTTGCAGAAGCGCTACCAATAAATAAATTGATAAATGCAACTAAAATAATATATGTTATTATAAGAGGCAAACCTTTAAAACCTGCTGCTTTTATTAAATTTGCGCCTTTTATAGCCATTATAATTCCTAAGTTACTTTTAGTAAATAAATTTAAAAATTGAGCGGATACGAAAACTATTAATATGTATCCACCCATTTCACTAAGAGATGTTGCAATTAACTTTACAGCATCTTTATCATTTTTTATTTTCTTAGTAATTTTTCCATAAACAAAACCCGGTATCAAAAAAGCCATAGACATAAAGAAGATTAATCCCCCCATTAAAGGAGAACTTACAGAAACTAAAGAACCATTTTCATCTTTCAAAAATGCGTTTGGACCTATTGATAAAAGGACTATAAAGAGTATGAATAATAAGAAAGAAATACTTGCATATTTGACTCCTTTTTTTTCTAAACATCCAATTTCTGTACCGTTATTATCTTTAAAATATTCTTCATTTATAGGAAATCTCGGTTCAATAAACTTTATAGTAACCCATGTAATTATAAAAATTTGTAATACAGCATTTGCTATATTAAAATAAATAGTCATAGTAGGACTTTTTTGAAAAGCCGGATCTAATATCTGAGCTGCCGGATTAGTAAATGAACTTAAAAGTATATCATTCATCCCAACAAAGAAGCCGGAACAAAACCCTATTGCAGCCCCTGCAAGCGCTAAGAATATTCCAATTAAAGGATTCTTTTTTATATTTATAAAGATTATTGCGGCGAGCGGAGGTAAAACGATAAAACCACCGTCACCAATAGCTGTAAAAACTAATCCTGCAAATACAACTGTAAAATATATTAACTTTTTAGGGACTTTTTTTATTGATAATGTCAATAAAACCTCTAGGTAACCACTCTTATCAGCGAGTCCTATTCCAATCATAGTTACTAATACAGCGCCTAGAGGCGGAAATGTTTGAAATACTTTTACAGAAGAAATTAATATGGCTTTTAAATGATTAGGACTTAATAAATTCTCCGCTTTTATAATCTCTTTTGTGCCAGGATGCTCTACGAAAACGCCAAATTTACTCAATATAAATGAAATAATAAAAATTAAACTGCATAGAATTACAAAGATTGTCGTTGGATCAGGCATTCCATTTCCAACGACCTCAATTTTATTTAACATTTTATTCAGCACGCTTAAGCTTTCTTTTCCACCTTTTTTATTAGTTTTCATAACACGCCTCCTAAACTGTAAAGTCATATTACATATCACTTTAAATGATATAATCAACTATATAACCTGTCAAGTATAAAACAGTATAAAACAGATTTTTGTTTTTAGAGTGTTTTTACATCGCTGCATGGACAGCTTGCTTGTAAAAATGCAAAGGGCGCCTCTCAAAATTCGGCAGGATTTTAAGAGGCGCCCTTCAGGCGGATGAGGCCATATTCAGCGGCGGAACTTAAGATTCGGACGGCGCTATAAAACCTTTTCCGTCATCGGCTGTCCAAATATAATCGGCGCCTTTTTCCATCTCGTTGCTGGGGGCATCCCCCATCGCATGTACGACCAGTTTACAGGTGATTTTACCGTCCGCACCGACCTTAAACGTTAGGGTATTTTTTACTACTTTCCGTTTAAAATCCCT
>CAUUFM010000115.1:0-3558 GCA_963544505.1 uncultured Lachnospiraceae bacterium
ATTTGCAGAAAAAATATTGTTATTGTATAAGGAGGGCGTAAATTAATGTCAAAAATGAGAGTAAACGAGCTTGCAAAAAAAATGAATATAAGTAATAAGGAGCTAATTTCGTTCTTAAACGATAATAATATTGCAAAGGTTACAAGTCATGCAAATAGTATTACCGATGAAGAGGCGAAAAAAGCTGTGGAAATCTATGAAAGCCGTCACCAACCTAAAAAAAATGAAGAAAATATCGTTTCGTCAAATACAGAAAAAAATACAGAAAAAAAGCCCGGTATTTCTGAAAAAAAAGAGAATATTTCTCAGCCTAAGAAAAATATTGTTATGAAATTTAATCCTCAAAATATGTCCGACAAAAGTCATCTTGCCAAGCTTGCCCGTAAAGAAGAAAAAAAGAATAATCAGGGCAAGAAGAAAAATAATGTTAATTCTTCAAAAAATAATAATAACACGTCGTCAATAGAAGAACAAAAAAGGCAGGAAATGTTGGAACGACAGCGAAAAATTGAAGAATTCAGGCAAAAGGCGGAGAACGCAAAGAAAAAAGAAGAACAGCTGATAAATGAAAAAAGGCAAGAATTAAGGGCAAAAGAAGAACAGGAAAGACTTGAAAAAGAAAGATTGGAAAAGGAAAAATCGGATATAAAACAGTTATCTGAATTTTCAAACAAACAAAATCAAGGTACAGGAGTCGATGTTACACAGGGTATGGAAGCTAAAAAAGATTTTAAGCAACAGAATAAAAGTAATAATTCAGAAAATACCAAAAATCAATTAAGAGGTAATGTTAAGCCTAATAATAGAAACGAAAAATTTGAAAAGAAAGATAATAATTCAAAAAACAATTTTTCAAATAACAGAAAAGGCGGAAATGATTCAGGTTCCCGTTCCAATTCAGGTTCTTTTGATAACAGAGGAAATAAATCCAAATTTAAAGGAAATAATAACGATAAGCTTCCAAAACAAAACAATTCAGGATTTAGAGGATTTGACAAGGATAAAGAAGATGACGGCAGAAATGCACATAGGGAAAGAGCACGTGTTGACAAAACAAAACAGATAGCAACATCGGGCTTTGACAATAGAATAGACAAAGTCAAGGAAAAGGTAAGAGAGAGCAAAGAAAGCAGAAATAAGGACAAGGACAAGAAGAAAGATAAGATAGAAAAGCTTGAAAGAAATATTTCTCTTGAAAGAACCTCCAAGAGAACACATAAACAAGCTCTTAAAGACAAACAATTACAGCAGGAAAAGGAACAGGAAAAGGAAAAGGTATCAATGATTACAATTCCTGAAGTTATAAGTATAAAAGAATTGGCTGAAAAGATGAAAATGCAGTCTTCCGCACTTATTAAGGAGCTTTTTTTGAAAGGAAAGGTCGTTACATTAAATCAGGAAATTGATTTTGAAACAGCGGAAGAAATAGCTATGGAGCACGAAATTTTATGTGAAATGATACAAAAGGTGGATATTATCGAGGAAATGCTTAAAGAAAACGACGATGATGAAAATACTTTAGTAAAACGTCCACCTGTAGTCTGCGTAATGGGACACGTAGATCACGGTAAAACATCACTTCTTGATGCGATTAGAAATACAAATATGATTGACAGAGAGGCGGGCGGTATTACTCAGCATATCGGAGCCTATGTGGTAAAGGTGGGAGATCAGAAGATTACATTTTTGGACACTCCGGGACACGAGGCTTTTACCGCAATGAGAATGAGAGGAGCAAGCTCTACAGACATAGCAATACTTGTGGTTGCAGCCGATGACGGTGTAATGCCGCAGACAGTAGAGGCTATAAGCCACGCCAAAGCTGCCGGTGTGGAAATAATTGTAGCTATAAATAAGATAGATAAACCCAGTGCAAACATAGATAGGGTAAAGCAGGAATTGTCCGATCAAGGATTGATACCTGAGGATTGGGGCGGTACAAATATCTTTGTTCCGGTATCCGCAAAGGCGGGAACGGGACTTGATGAGCTGCTTGAAATGATTTTGTTAACAGCAGATGTGGCTGAGCTTAAAGCTAATCCTGACAGAAAGGCAAGAGGACTGGTGCTTGAGGCGAAGCTTGATAAGGGAAGAGGACCTGTAGCCAATATTTTGATACAAAAGGGTACACTTCACATCGGTGATTTTATTTCAGCCGGACATTGTAGCGGTAAGGTCAGGGCTATGATTGATGATAAAGGCAGAAAAATAAAAGAGGCATCATTATCTACACCGGTTGAAATTTTAGGATTGAACGATGTGCCGAACGCAGGAGAAATAATTATAGCTCACGATACCGATAAAGATGCCAAAAACTTTGCGGCGACATTTGTGTCTGAGGGCAGAGAAAAGATGCTTGAGGATACAAAAAATAAAATGTCGCTTGACGATGTCTTTGCGAAGATTAAAGAGGGCAACTTAAAAGAGCTAAGCATAGTGGTAAAGGCTGACGTTCAGGGTTCTGCGGAGGCTATAAAGCAGAGTTTACAAAAGCTTTCCAACGATCAGGTGGTTGTAAAAATTATTCATAGCGGAGTGGGTGCTATTAACGAATCCGATGTAACTTTGGCAAGTGCCTCCGATGCAATAATCATAGGCTTTAATGTTCGGCCTGATGCACAGGCGAAAAATGTGGCGGAATCCGAAGGTGTAGACATCAGACTGTACGGTGTTATTTATCAGGCTATAGAGGACGTGGAAGCTGCTATGAAAGGTATGCTTGATCCGGTTTACGAAGAAAAGATAATCGGGCACGCGGAGATCAGGCAGATATTTAAGGCATCGGGAGTGGGTAATATTGCAGGTTCTTATGTGCTTGACGGAAGCTTTGAAAGAGATTGTAAGGTTCGTATATTCAGAGCCGAGGAGTTAATATTTGAAGGTAAGTTAGGTTCTTTAAAGAGATTTAAAGACGATGTAAAAGAGGTAAAGGCGGGCTTTGAGTGCGGACTTGTATTTGAAGGCTTTAATGATATAGAACAGCTTGATATAGTGGAAGCTTATAAGATAGTAGAGGTAAAAGGACAATAAATGCGTAAGTTCAGTAAGAAAAATAATATGGTAAATTCACAGCTTTTTAAAACCCTAAGCATATTGATACAAAGCGGTGAGGTAAAGGACAGGAGATTATCTCCTATGGTATCAATCACGGATACCGTTGTTGCCCCTGATTTAAAGACCGCCAAAGTCTATATAAGCGTACTTGGAGATGATAAAGAGAGGCAGGACAGCCTTATCGCCCTTGAAAATGCGTCAGGTTTTTTACGTAGCAGGGTGGCTGAGATATTAAACTGGAGGATTACTCCGAAACTTGATTTTAAGCCCGACAATTCGATGGAATATGCGGCACACATTTCAAAATTACTTGAACAGACTAAAACAGGTGTTTCAAACGAAGAGTGATTAATATGAATAATGTAAAAAAAATTGATGAAATAATAGGAGACAGCAGGTCTATAGCAATAGTGGGACATATAAGACCCGATGGGGATTGTATAGGCTCTGCACTCGGACTTTATAATTACATAACTGAAAATTTTAAAGGCATAGAGGTTCAGG
>CAUUFM010000116.1:0-3553 GCA_963544505.1 uncultured Lachnospiraceae bacterium
GATTTGCTCTGATACATTACCAAGTCTACCATCAATAGCCTTTTATGTCAACGGCTAAGTCTTCTCAATAAATAATGAATTCTATTGTAGAATTATGGCAAAGCTGTGGCAAAAATTTAATTAATAGATATTGACTGATTCTTATAAATGTAATACAATTGTATTGCAAAAAGAAAGGAGAACGTATATGTCTACAATCAGTTTTAGAGTTCCGGAAAAAGAACTTAACATTTTCAAAGCCTACGCAAAACACAATAACAGCACATTGTCAGAAATCATCAGAATTACTATGCTTGAACGTATTGAGGACGAATACGACCTTAATGTATTTGAAGAATATGAAGCTGAAAAACAGTCGGGAACATTAAAAACAAGACCAATAAATGAACTCTGGAAAGAGCTTGAGTTATGATTTATGAGCTTGTTACTACCGATAAATTCGATAAGGCATTTAAGAAGCTTGATAAGCCGACTCAAAAAATAATCAAGTCTTGGATTGATAAAAACCTTATAAACTCTGAAAACCCTCGTTTGTATGGTAAAGGACTGACAGCCAATAGAAGCGGACAATGGAGGTATAGAGTGGGCGATTATAGAATTTTAGCTGAAATACAGGACGCTAAAATTGTATTAGTACTCATTGATATAGGGCACAGAAGCAAGATTTATCGGAAATAGATATTGACTGATTCTTATAAAAATAAAAACACCTCATATTGAGGTGTTTTTATTTTAAATGAAATCCTATATTAATTAAAACGGTGTTTTCCAAAAATATACCGGTCCTATTTTTAAATAGCCTCCCTTGTGCGGTTTGCCGTCAAAATATAAATATCCTGAAGCGTTATTATTTCCGTCCAATGCCTGCTGTGCGGCATTCAAACAAGATTGGTCGGCTCCTTTTTTTAATACCTTTAAAAGCTTGCCGTTGTGTGCCGGTGAAAACTGCCTTTTCGCATAGATTACCTTTTTTATTGTGTTCGGAAATCTTGAGTCCTCCACCCTGTTTAATACCACATTGGCTACCGCATTTTTAAGCTCCTTGCTGCAACCTCCCACTTCACATTGAACTATTGCCGCAAGCAGATTTAAATCTTCTTTTGTATATTTGATATTCCTTTTTGAAGAATATGTCTTTTCCTGTTTTACACTTTCATTTGTATCAGACTTCGGAGTTTCTTTTTCATCTATTTCATAATCCGAAGCTACATCTTCTCTGCGGTCTATAGCAACTGCGGTATTCAGCTTCCCATAAACCGTTACGATAAATGACTTATCTCCCTTTTCTTTGTCCGATACGTATGTTGTGTAATCGTATCGTATCTCCTCATTTCCTTTTCTTAAAATCTCTATTGCTTTGAACTCTGCAGGCTTTTCCCTAAGTAATGAGTCTATCGGAACATATCCGTCAACCTTTCCCGATTTAATACGATACTGCATCTTCAAGTTTTCAAAGTCCGTTATATCAGCCGCACTGTCTTTTTCAAGTCTTCCTATTATCTCCCCTGACGAATTTAGAATATCGACACTTTCCTTTGCTATTGCCAAAGCTTTATAGTCCTCCAATACCAGTCGGCTTTGTCCGCTTTTTAAAAGGTTTAACAAAAGATCCTCTTTCTCGCAGGCTTGCGTTTTTATACTTCCCCCTAATAAAAGCATTGCGACCCCCAATATCACAGCTACTATTTTTTTGCTTTTTACCATTGTCGTATTTCCTTTCAATTCCTCCTGTTTTTTTGTTATAATATTTGTAACAATTGTTAATTTGTTAATAACTTGTTACAAGTATGCTACGATTATATTAAAAATTCAGGAGTTTGTCAATAGGGGATTTTAATTATTCTTCATCTAAGTCATCTTCGCTGTTTGAGGTGTTTTTCTTATTATCCGTTTTTTTATTATCTGTATTTTTTTCGTCCTCTTTTTTAGGCTCTTCTTTCTTAGGAGGCGGTGCGTCGGGACGAATAGTATAACTTTCAGATGCGTATACCACTACGGGATCTCCCTTTTCTATAACGTCAAAAATCTTTTTTGCCGCCGCATAGGGAGTGTTTATACAACCGTGAGAACCTCTTGCCTGATATATATTTCCTCCGAAACTTGCCCTCCACGAAGCATCGTGAATCCCTATGTTGTTGTTAAACGGCATCCATACTTTTACATCGGAGCTGTAATCCTGTCCCCTTAAGGTCGCATCTTTTTCTTTATAGTTTAGAGGATATACGCCGACGGGAGTGTATCTTGACTTAGTGGGTCTTCCGGTAACGACAGGTGTATCGACTATCAGTTTTTTATCTTTATAGAACCACATATGCTGTCTTGATATGTCTATTTCCACATAGGTATTGCCTATATCTCCTCCGTCCGCCCTTGATTTTGCCTTATATCTGTAAATCGGCTCTCGCTTTATCTTCTTGCCCTTGCTTATGTCCTTGATTATTCTGTCCGTTTCTTTTCCTCTTTCTATCAGCCAGCCGTATGTACCGCCGCTTATAGTAATTTCTCCTCTGTTCGTGCTTTTAAATGTTCTTGTCCTGCTGAAGGTATCGTATTTACGTGCAAGAGCCTGTACAAATTCCGCCACCTTATCTCTGTTCAGTGACACCTCGTTTGTAGCCTCATCTATGTCTACCCATTCCCTGATTTCTTCAGGCCCTATTTTTTCATCAGCTCCCTCTATCTCATAGTCTATTCTTGAATTGTTATAATTTTCAAGGGTGTTCATAGGGGCAACAATTCTTTCGTCCGTGCTTAGAATTTCAGGCTTTTTATAAAGTCCCTCCGCCTCTATATCCATAGCCGTTTCGTGATTTTCTATATGTGAAAGTGCCGATTTATAAAACGCCTTTTTCTTTATTACGTTACCCTCTATTTCCTTTATTACGGTAAATTTATCGTCTACTATCTCTATTTTGGCATTTTCAGGCTTTATCATACTTTCCTTTTTAAATATTTCAAGAGCCTTTACGGTCTGTTTTAACAAGTCTTTATCGAAGATTATTTTAGGCTCGGATTTTAATTCGGTCTTATTAAACAAGCCTCCTAAATATCCGAAACTTCCCTGCTTGTTTTTTAAATCACGAATATTGTTTCCAAGTTCATATTTAAGAGCTATATCAGATGCCTTGATTACCTGATCCCTGCCATCTATGGTCTTTATCTTAAGCTCATAGGAATCGGCTAAATCTTCTATAATCCTTTTTACCTCATCTACTTTTTTTCCTCCTATTTTCTGCCCGTCTATGTATGTATTCATAAAAAATCTGTCTGAAAAAAATAAAACACCCAGTCCGTAGATGATAATAAAAACCATTATTATAAGCAATAAGCTTTTTTTACTTTTTTTGTTCTTCATTGTATTTCTCTTTCTTATGGTTACACCCTCTTTATTCTATATTTTTAAGGATTAAATCTCCCATTTTTGATGTCCCTACAGGTATGCCCTCACCTTTCATCATATCCATTGTCCTGTATCCCTCAGCCAAGACCTTGCTCACGGCTTTTTTTATGCACTTAGACGCCGCTTTATTGTTAAAGCTGTGTTCAAACATAA
>CAUUFM010000117.1:0-3485 GCA_963544505.1 uncultured Lachnospiraceae bacterium
ATTTCCGAAGAATAAATAATTATAATTATTTCCGTGATAAAAGCCTCCAAACTTTTTCCCGTTATAATTTATTCTCTTTTCTTTTATTTGATTATAAGTATTGTCATAAAAGGAAACAACAACTTCTTTTTTTGACTTGCTTTCATCACAAAAAAGCCTTATTAAGTTGCCGTCTTCTTCATATAGATAATTCTTTATGGGAGATGCCCATCTATCAGTGAGATAATATCCGTCCAATCTCGTTTCTTTATTATCCTTATATGCCTTATACCAAGTCTTTAAAGATTTTAATTCAGATTTATTATCATCTAATTTAGGCAATAACAGATATTTTTTAAGCCTTATATCTTTTTGAAAATCCATTTCAAGTTTTTTAGAAAACACATCAAAATCAACCAACATAGTGCTATTTTTTGCACTTCGATAACCTGAAGATTTAACTATGAATCCGTCAATAAAAGACTCTTTGCCGTCAATATCAAAATTTATTTTTGTACTATTCCCATAAATATTTTTAGGCAATGTCATATATCTATAATAATTTTTTGATTTCTTATCTGTTCTTATCTTTACCGATTTTTTCTTAAAATCTAAAACATAACCTATTTTTTTAAAAGAATTAACCCTATTCATATAATCATATATGTCACAATAAATCTTATTATTTTTTTTATCAACATAAAAAGATAGTGAATCGCCCTTAGATGTCACACTTTTAAAGCTGACAAGTGATTTTTTACCTTTTTTCAAAACTTTTTTATTTGTCGGTTTCTTCTTGGCATACACATTTATAATATTATCATTCAAGAATGTATTAAAACCTGCATTTCCGGCTATTAAATCAATACTGATAATAGATAAAATCAAATATTTTACTATAACTTTTTTCAATTTCATATCTTGCCCTGTTTTCCTTTACTTCATATCATTAAATCAATAAAACCTGTCAAAATCTTCGGGCGGCTTTATCTCAAATATCTTATGTGATAAATGTTTTAATTTCTCATTTTCTATTTTCGGAAACATAATTTTATAAGCACATAAAAGCTGTGTTTTAACTTTTAATTCCCTATTTACAGCCCTATTTCCATACTTATTATCTCCTATTATAAAATGATTATCAGCTGCTAATTGTACTCTTATCTGATGAGATTTTCCGGTAAACAGTTCTATCTCCAACAGACTGCTTTTTTTATCGTTTCTCAAAGACTTATATTCTAAAGATACCACATTTCCATACTTATTCTCATCAACAATATCAATATTTCTATAAGATACAAAATTGTTAATTTTATCCTTTTTAATAATTCCAACTAACCTGTTTTTTCCTTTTAATTCTCCATATACAACACTTAAATAAAATTTTCTTAATTTTTTTTCTTTAATTAAATCCCCTATTATCCTTGCTGCAATAAAGGTCTTTGCAAAAATAATAAGTCCTGATGTGTTTCTGTCAAGCCTGTTGCAGATAGACGGCTTAAAGGCTCTATAATTAATATTTTTTAAATCATTTTTTAATGTATAATAAAGCAGAATGTCATTTACAGATGTTTTATCCGTATTATCTCTTTGAGAAAGCATATCTACAGGCTTATTGACTATAATTATCTGATCGTCCTCATAAATGATATCAATCAAATCTATATCTGGCTGTCCGGCATAATATTTATCTAAAACACCGTTATTGTCACAGCCCTTCATCTTTTCATAGGTATCATCACTTAAAAATACAGTAATTATATCACCTGTTTTTAAAATTTCACTGCCGATACTTTTTTTCTCATTTAAAATAAAATTTTTCTTTCTAAGCATCTTATAAACAAAAGAAGAATTAGCTTTTTTGAAATACTTTATTAAAAATTTGTCTATTCTTTGATTTTCTTCATTAGCGGATATTTTGATTTTTTTCATTTTTTCAGTTAATTTTGTTTTTGATTGTTCAACTCATTTACTGTAGCAATAGCCTCCATAACATCAGCCTCTTGAGCTACAGGAGCTAATTCCTGTCTGTTTTCGTTTATTGTATCGAAATAATTTTTCATAGATTTTATAAACTCTTCAAATTTTATAGAAGATTCATCTACCGTATTATTTATTAAAATAGAAAGATTTTTAAGCATTTCATCTGCATACTTAATAGCTGCCAATTTGATAGAATTAGCTTCATACTGAGCTTTGTTTATAATATCTCCCGCATCTGCTTCCGCTCTTTGTATCAATTCATTTGCCTGTATATAAGCCTCGTGCATAAGCTCGTTTTCATTTACAAGCTGTTTTTTCATATTTTCAGCCTCTAAAATCATCTGATTCGCCTTTTGTCTGGCATCGTTAATTATCTCATTCTGATTTTTAGTAATATTATGATATTTTTTAATATCATCGGGAATGGCATCTTGAAGAGTTCTTAAAAGATCGTCAATTTCATCTTTATTTACTATTATTTCTCCTTGAGAAAACATCTTAGGTTTGCAACTGTCGATAAAATTTATAATATCATCTACACATTGCTCTATTTGAGTAGTAGTCATATTTTTTCCTCCATCTTACACTTGTTCATTACCATATCCCTTATATTGTCGGATACAAAATGAGCAATATCTCCGCCACATTTTGCTAAATCTTTCACCGTACTGCTGCTTACAAATGAATAATCCTTGTTTGTGATTAAAAAAATCGTCTCTATTGAATTGTCCAAAATTTTATTGGTCTGCGCCATCTGTAATTCAAACTCAAAATCGCTGACCAGCCTTACCCCTCTTATTATACAATCCGCTCCGCACATCTTGGCAAAATCGATTGAAAGCCCGCTAAAGCTTTTAACTTCAACATTTTCTAAATATGATGTGGATTTTTTAATCATATCCACTCTCTCATCAACAGTAAATAATGCCTGTTTTTTTACAGCATTGTTTAATACTCCGATCACGACCTTATCAAACAATTTTGAAGCCCTGTTGGTAATATCAAGATGTCCTAAAGTAAAAGGATCAAAGCTTCCAGGATAAACTCCTATTTTCATAGTTTTTATTATGCCCCTTTCAAAAAAATATGTGCTATATTTCCATAGTCTTTAATTCTAAAGACTTCAAATCCGTTTATATCATAAAAATTATCTTTGTCTTTTTTGTTACATTCCAAAATAACCATTCCGTTCTTTTCCAAAATATCACTGTTTCTGATTGCTTCCAATGTCGGTTTATAATATTCTTCAAAATATGGAGGGTCAATAAAGATAATATCATATTTGTCATTTTTTATATGAGTTTTTATTAATGAAATAACATCAATACAAAAAACCTCTCCTCTTTCAGATAAGTTTGTATGATTAAGATTTTCATTTATACACTTAACGGCAGCCTTATTGTTTTCCGCAAAAACGGCTTTTTTTGCTCCTCTGCTTAAAGCTTCTATACCGATGGCTCCGCTCCCTGCAAAAAGGTCTAAAAATTTGCAGTCATAAATATACGGCATCAATATATTAAACA
>CAUUFM010000118.1:0-3482 GCA_963544505.1 uncultured Lachnospiraceae bacterium
TCATTCATAGGAATCCTTTTTATTCTGTTAAAATCAACTATGCTGACTATAATATATCCGGCAAATATAAAAAGAAACATCTTGACATATCCTGTCGGCTTCATAAGAAATGCAAACCAACCGCTTTCCTTAAGCATAATATTTTTCCATAAATTCGCCATAATAACAGGTCCTGCCATTACAGCCGCCAAAGTTTCTATAAATACGGTAACGGTGGTGGAACGCAGATAAAGGCTTGCAATCTCATTATTTTCATATCCCAAAATTTTAGCCATAGATATTGCATTTTCATTCTTCTCAATAATAATTTTAGTAATCAGATAAATTAATACGCCTGAAAGAATTGCGCATAAAAATTGAAAATACTGCATAAAAGAACCGACAGAATGTTGCAACTGCTCAGAGGTTTTTGCAATGTCCTGCTCCGTGATGACCGTTATAATATTTTCTTCTTTTATATCTCTGATTTCCGAATCCGAAAAATATCCGTTAAATTCATCGACTTCCGAATTAAACACGTTGCGATAATTATTTATCGGCATAAAAACCGCAATGTCGGCACTTTTATCATAAATTCCCGCAACCTCAAAAACATAATTATTATCCTCATACTTTTCATCAAGTGTAATCCTGCTCTTAACTCTAATATCGTATTTTTGAGCAAAAGGAAGAGAAACATATACCTGATTTTCTTTTAACGATGAAAGCTTGTCTATTTTTATATAATTGCTTTTATCCGAAATGCCATATACCGCAACCTCTTCATCATTATGCTTATTTTTCCTTTGCAAAGACTTTATCAAAAACTTTTCCGCCGTCTTGTTTTCGGTATTTATGATATCGGAATTATCGTCCTTATAAGATTTTAATATGTATTGATAATTTGCAGACATCATATTTTTAATATTATCCTGATACGATGCAAGTGTATCTGAAAATCCGACCGTCATTGAAAGCATAACCGAAATAAACAGTATTCCTAAAAAGAGAATGACATAATTGGGAATGTTTTGCAATATAATCCTTAGACGGAATCTATTTAAAAAACTCCACTTAGGAAGTCTGATTGTTTTGTTACGCTTCCTTTTCTTTAAATCGTGTCGCAAAAACTGCAAGGGAGTTTTCTGCAACATTTTAATGATTACAACCAGATTTATCACAAACATAAGAATCACTGGAATGACAGTTGTTTTAAAAAAGGCTTCGTAATTAAAACTCGTCCTGTAAAGAGGTAGGCTGTAACTGTTATAATACATATCGGTTATCACATTTTTAAAACACAAGTACCCTAAAATATTTCCTATAATTGCGGAAATAACGGTGACAATCACAGGCATAGAAAGAAAATGTATAACAAGCTCCGATTTTGTATAACCTGAAGCCCTTAATGTTCCGATAACGGAAGCCTCCTTAGTAATTGTATTGCTAATCGTTATTGCGAAAATAAAGGCGATAATAACAATCAGAATCTCTAAAACAACACCCGCCATAGCCTTATCTTTACCCAAATCGTTGGGAGCAAAGGTAATTGCCTGATTAATATAGGCAGGTGTAAACTCCGATACTTCATTTTCATAAACGATTGTTTGTGTCAACAAAGCCTTGACAAAATTATCCGAAAATATCTTCTCTTCTTTTTCGTTATCGGGTGCAGATACATAATGCCAGGCATAGACATAATGAGTGATATTTTTTAATCTGTC
The DNA here is from genome assembly GCA_963544505.1 of uncultured Lachnospiraceae bacterium. GTDB lineage: Bacteria > Bacillota > Clostridia > Lachnospirales > Lachnospiraceae > CAUUFM01. The sequence goes on from CAUUFM010000118.1 coordinate 1,704, forward strand.
AAACCCCTCTTTTGTCATCATAGCCACATCAAACTTTAAAGCATTAAACATAAATTCCGTAGGTTTTTCATATAATCCGTAATAATTTGTATAAGAAATAAAGCCGACCACCTCATAAGACAGCTCTCCTACCGTAATTGTATTATTCAGTTTTATCCCTGCATTGTCCGCGTGCATACGGTCAATTGCTATCTCTTTTTCATTTTCCGGGAAACGACCCTGCATAAGACAGGCTGAATTAACGTCGTTATTCGGTGTATAGACCCTGATTGTAGCATCTTTTAAGCCGTCATTGTTATAATCTTCCGCCACATTTTTATAAAAATTTTCATAGATATGAACCTGAACTTCCTTGAAATCGGAATCATTTAATTTATATTTTTTTTCGGAATCCTCATATTTTTCATCTATTTCTTTTTGAATTTCTTCCCATACCTTATCATATTCTTTCGGATAAACCTCATCATAGGCTTTTTTATACTCATTCTTATAAGCATCGTCATAAGCCGTCATATATTTATCCGAAGCCTTCTCCTTTTCTACGACAGATGATAAAATAAGACTAATCTGTTCCTCATTCATTCCCTTTGCAGACAATGACTCTTTAATTTTACTTTCAAATATTTTATCGAATTCCAATTTAAAATTTGAATTAAATTGTTCATCAAATTCCCTTTTAAATTCATCTTCAAAGCTTTCATCAAGTTCCTTTTTAGCCTTATCCGTATAATATTTTTTTAAGTCCGCTTTTTTACCTGTCTGAATTGCGGACAGCATATCCTTATCCGCTATATGATTGAGTTCAAACGAGCCGTCCTCCTGTTTATAGGTTATTATATCCTCTCTAACGGTATTTAACATACTGCCGTTAGCAACATAAACTCCTGATACAAGGCCGATTGTGAGAATAAGAAAAAGTCCTACCACCAAATATTTTTTAAAATCCCCTAAAAGCTCCCTTAAGATTCGTTTTATCAAGGGGTTTTTTATTTTATGTTTTTTCATATAAATCCTCGTCTTTCTGTCATTTTAATGATTTATGAAAAACTTACCATTCAAGGTCAGTTGCCGAAATCTTAGTTTCATTGATTACGTTTTGGCGAATATTACCGTCACGAAGCTTTATGATACGATCGGCAATATGCCTTATTGCCTCATTATGAGTGACCATAATAACGGTATTCCCGTATTTTTTGTTAAGATTTTCTATCAGACTTAAGATCTCTTTTGAGGTATTGTAATCAAGTGCCCCTGTAGGCTCATCACAGAGTAAAATATCCGGATTTTTAACAATGGCACGACCTATAGATGTCCTCTGCTGCTGTCCTCCTGATAACTGATTAGGCAGTTTATATCTATGCTCATAAAGACCGAGAGTATCTAAAAGCTCATCAACATCAAGAGGGTTATCGGACAGATAAGCCCCCGTCTCGATATTTTCTTTCACATTAAGATTGCCGATCAAATTATACATTTGAAAGACATAGCCCAGATGTTTCCTGCGATACCTTGTCAGACTTTTTTCATTCATATCCTTTAACTTGTCACCGTTAATTGAAATATAACCCGAATCAGGATTATCTATTCCGCCTATAATATTAAGCAGAGTGGATTTTCCTGAACCGGAGGGGCCAAGTAATACACAAAATTCTCCTTTTTCAATATAAAAGCTCATATCACGCAAGACTTCCTGACGTGTTTCTCCGCTTCCAAATCCCTTTTTTAAATCAACAATCTCTAAAAATTTTCTTTCTTGTTCAGACATAGTTAAATTTCCTT
>CAUUFM010000119.1:0-3478 GCA_963544505.1 uncultured Lachnospiraceae bacterium
GATAACTGTCTGGATAAACCTGATGTCCTGGATAAATTTGTATGTTCACTCCTAAAACCGCTCACAAAGGCAGCTCCTAAATTATCCACATCCGCTCTTATAACCCCGATTCGGCTAATTCCGGTAGACTGTTTTGAATACTCTTTAAACTGACTATTCATACAATAACTGCCCACCCATAGTTTGGTTACACTGTTCTCTCCCTCATAAATCCGATTCTTTCCAAACGCTCTGACATATCGTGTATCCTGCTTAATTAATTGTTTTAATTCCGACTCGGTTTTTGATAACAGAAAATATCCTCCAGGTAAAGGAAGCCCCTCTTTTTCTTCATTTCTTTTTCTCATCACTACAAAGAAATCAAAACCGAGTCCTTGTTTTTTATCTACAATATCAGAAGATAAGTCTGCCATTGCAGCACAAATCTGACACCTGTCCTCTATATCCGTTTTTGCTATTGTTTTACAAACTTTACATTCCCTACTATAACTTTCATATTGTTTTTTATTTAAATTCCTTATTTGTTTCGCTTCGTATCGTTTCCCTTTCTTGTAAGCTAAATCTGCACCCAGTTTTTTATAAAGTTCAGCATAAGCTCCTTTGGGAATATTGCTTAAATCATTACTGCTGCAAGGAATATAAGAGCCTGCTATAAACAGTCCTGTTTGGAAGGTTTCCAAAAACCATTGATTCACCGTTTTCAACAACTCATCAAACTTCAACTGAATTTCATTCGTATTAGGAAGAAGTAAATAACAATGTCCGCCGCCTGTATAGATAAGGTTTGCTCTTGATAAACCTATGTCGGACAATAACAAATCAACAATATGTTCCAACATAATTTCTAAATAAAAGGATCTGGCTCTCAATGTTTTTAAAGCTTTTTTCGTTGTAATGGTATAGATAAACTTCTGAATCCCCGATACATCCATAGATGCTAACAAAAAAGATTTTTTTTCATAGAAATCCTGCTCCTTTTTTAATACTACCGTCTTATAATCAGACTGATGTAAGGAGTCCAAATAAAAACGGATACAGTTTGAAACGGCAGTTCTGATTTTTATATGGTCAAAAATAGAAATGTCGGATAATTCCTCTCCAAAATCTATCAAAGGAATATAAGAAGTATTTGCCTCCAATACTTCCAATAATGTGGAAGGATCTATATTTCCATTATCATTTTTTTGGATTGCACTTGCGATTCTATCAAGTATCTTCTTCTCCTGTTCTTTAGAAAATTCTTTGTATTCTTCTGTCGGATAATTGATATAATCCACCATATTTAAATCACTTGGAGAATAATACATTTTTTTATTATTGCCATTTAAAATATTAAAAACAGATTTCAAAGGTTTCTGAATCCGAAATTCCCTGTTTTTCCTTTCATATCCGCTTAAGCCCGCCGCTATCTTATCTGAAATATGCACAAGATAAGCAAGGGAGTCTTCCGATAAAGCAACATATTCCGGCTCCTTGCCACCTGCATATTTAATACAATCCAAGATTTCACTATCCATTCCGTCTAAGCTTTCTCTTAGTTGACGAACAGTTTCATTTGCATTTGTATCCTTATATGCCAATCTTCCGATATCATAGAGCAAGCTTCCTAATGCCAATTTTCTGTCTATTTCCTGCATACTTTCCCCTTCCTTTTATTTTATATTAGATATTTGCCAATGTTATTGCTCCCATACCCAGAGCTGTCTTCATTCCTATCCCTGAATATTCTCCATATCTGAATAGTAATCGAATATATCGTTTCATAGTATCCGTTCCCTTAATACGAATCGCGATTTTTCCCATAAATCCCGGCATATTCATTTTCTCCATAGGGAATTTTGCAGTTCTCAGCCTGTATGTAACAATTCTACTGTTTTCCACCAGTTGTTCCAATGTATCCTCATCAATCATTTCAAAATGCTCCGAAGCCGTATCATACCTATTCATCAAGCTTTGATAAATTAATCGTAAATCAGGGAATATAACATATTGCCCATTTTGTTTAAAGGACATAGGAGTTAAAATCTCAAATTCTATCTGACTTTCCCCTTCTACACTGTTAAACTCTTCAAACAACTCTCTTTTTTGAATAACTGACAACTTCTTTTCTTTAATTTCAACAAATTCCCCATTTTTAAAATAAAATCCCTTAAACTCCTTATGCATCAAAGGAAGAATAAGCTTTTGATATGCTGACGTATTTAAGGCATTGACACACCAAAAGACCTCTTCTCCTTTCTTAAATACATATTGACTATAAGGATGTAATTGCTGTGAATGTAGAAATTCAACATATTCTCCGTCTATTTTTTCATATAATACACCCTGCAAATTAGAAGATTTGTAATAATTTAAATTATTTCCCGATAGCTTTAATTTTAATTGTGCAAGCATTACCTCTATATTATCCTTTTATTTTTTCTATAATTACAAATACACAATAATCATAACAGGATTCTATAAAAAATACAAGCATCTTGAATTTTACAGCTGGTTTTAAATACTTCCTTGAAAACAAAATAATTTTACATTATAATTAACAAAGTGCTTAATATATGGAGGTAAAGATGAAAACCAAATCATCACTTAATAAAACCATAGATATATCGGTAGAATCCGGAAGAAAATATCTTGAAAAATGTATCAGAATAGAGTCAAAAGCTGAAATAAACGATATTTTAGATAAAACAATAATCGGCGATACCTTTCATACAGTAAAGCTGTTGCCTGAATGTTTTGTAGACCTGTTAATTGCCGATCCGCCATACAATCTTGACAAAAGCTTTAACGGCAAAAAATTCAAAAAAACAAGTGATGAAGAATATGCCGAATATACTGAAGAATGGATAAAATTAATATTACCTCTTTTAAAACCCGAAGCATCAATTTATGTATGCTGTGACTGGCAATCAAGCACCGTAATAGGCAATATATTAAAAAAATATTTTTATATCCGAAATCGAATTACCTGGCAGAGAGAAAAGGGACGAGGAGCACTCAAAAACTGGAAAAACGGTATGGAAGATATATGGTTTGCCACTATGTCAAAACAGTATACCTTTAATGTAAATGATGTTAAAATACGTAGAAAAGTGATAGCTCCGTACAAAGAAAACGGAGAACCCAAAGACTGGGAGAAAACTGAAAACGGCAATTTCAGAAACACCTATCCGTCAAACTTCTGGGACGATATCTCTATTCCCTACTGGTCTATGTCTGAAAATACCGCACATCCCACACAAAAACCTGAAAAACTTTTAGCAAAGCTTATACTTGCAAGTTCCAATAAAGGCGATGTAGTATTCGACCCATTCTTAGGTTCAGGCTCAACAAGTGTCACTGCGAAAAAACTGAAAAGACATTTTTGCGGAATAGAGCAAAACGAAATGTATTGTATATGGGCTGAAAAAAGACTAGAAATGGCTGATTCAGATTTTACCATACAAGGATATACAGACGGAGTTTTCTGGGAAAGAAA
>CAUUFM010000120.1:0-3474 GCA_963544505.1 uncultured Lachnospiraceae bacterium
ATTGCTCTTTACAATGACAGGTTTTTGGTGGTATAATAGGCATTGTTGCTGATAGAAAAATAGATAGGAGTATTGATGGCGGATAACTTAAAAAGCGGTTTTGTGGCTATTATAGGTAAATCCAATGTGGGAAAATCTACGCTGATGAATTATATAATAGGATACAAGATAGCAATAGTTGCAGATAAGTTGCAAACAACCAGAGGAAGAATACAGACTGTCTATACTGAGGATAGAGGGCAGATAGTATTTCAGGATACACCGGGAGTTCACTTGCCTAAAAACGAGCTTTCAAAGAAAATGATGTTAACTGTAGGAAAGTGCATAAATGACGCTGATGTTTTACTTTGGCTGGTAGAGCCAAGCACATACATATCGGATAGAGAAAGGGATATAGTAAATCGTATAAAAGATACAAAAAAACCCGTGATCTTAGCTGTAAACAAATGTGATAAATTGCAAAACAGCGGTGCTTTGCCGATAATAGACGTTTACAGAAAGCTCTATGATTTTGATGAAATTCTTCCTATTTCAGCAAAAAACGGTACAAATATTAACGAGCTTTTAAACTTTATTTTTAAATATTTACCCTATGGTGATAAATTTTATGATGATGATACATTGACGGATCAACCGATTAGACATATAGTATCGGAGCTGATAAGAGAAAAGGCTTTAAGGCTCTTAGATAAGGAGATTCCGCACGGAATAGCCGTTTATATCGAAAAAATGTACAACACTAAAAAAGATGCCTTGACCAATATTGAGGCTGTGATTGTGTGTGAAAAGGACTCGCATAAGGGTATAGTAATAGGAAAAGGGGGCTCAATGCTTAAAAAGATAGGGAGTCTTGCAAGAGCCGATATAGAAGAGCTTGTTGGAAATCAGGTAAATTTAAAGCTTTTCGTTAAAGTCAGAAAAGACTGGAGAGATAACAACACTCATATCAGAAATTTTGAGCTTTTTATGGATTAATAAGTTTTTTAGCTGATTTTTTCAGCTTATTATAAAAATCAAGAATATAATTTAGGAGGCAAACAAGATAATGAGAGAAGTATATGTGGTAAACTGCTGTCGTACAGCTGTAGGAAGCTTTGGAGGATCATTAAAGGACATTCCGGCGGCAAAGATGGGATCTATTGTTATAAAAGAGGCGCTTAACAGAGCGAATGTAAAGCCGGAGTGGGTAGATGAAACAATATTCGGTAACGTACTTTCTGCGGCACTCGGACAGAATGTCGCAAGACAATGTGCTTTGGGCGCAGGTATTCCTATAGAAAAGCCGGCATACAGCATAAATATGGTATGTGGGTCAGGACTTAAGAGCGTTATGGAAGCGGCATCAGCTATAAAGGCGGGAGATGCTGAGATTATTGTAGCCGGCGGTACAGAAAATATGTCAGCCGCTCCTTTTGCTGTTCCTGCGGCAAGATGGGGTGCAAGAATGGGCGACAATAAAATAGTGGACGTTATGATAAAAGACGGTTTATGGGACGCCTATAACAACTATCATATGGGAACTACGGCAGAAAATGTATGCGATGAGTATAATGTAACACGTGAGGATTGTGACAATTTTGCTTTAGCTTCTCAGCAAAAAGCGGAAGCTGCTATAAAGTCAGGCAGATTTGCCGACGAAATAGTTCCTGTAACCGTTAAGGTGAAGAAGCAGGAAGTGGAATTTAAGGTAGATGAGTTCCCTAAGGCGGGCTCTACTATTGAGGGATTACAAAAATTAAAGGGTGCATTCCCTAAGGGCGACGGAAGCAAGGGCGACAGAGTAACAGCAGGAAATGCTTCAGGTATAAACGACGGTGCGGCTGCATTTATAGTAGCATCTAAAGAAGCGGTGGAAAAATACGGATTGAAGCCTTTGTTTAAAATACTGGCATACGGACAGGGCGGAGTTGATCCGAAGATTATGGGTGTAGGACCTATAGTGGCATCAAGGGACGCATTAAAGAAAGCAAATCTTGAGGTTAAGGACATTGATTTAATCGAGGCAAATGAGGCATTTGCAGCGCAGTCCGTAGCGGTTGCAAGAGAGCTTAACTTTGATCTTGAAAAAGTAAATGTAAACGGCGGAGCTATTGCCATCGGACATCCTATCGGGGCATCAGGCGGAAGAATAGCCGTTACACTTATGCACGAGATGTTAAAAAGACCGGAGGCAAAAAGAGGTCTTGCCACACTTTGTATCGGTGGCGGAATGGGTGTTGCCTGCATATTTGAAAAATGTTAATTATCAGGATTTAATCCTATGTATTATAAAAGCCGAGTGGGTCTATACTTGCTTGGCTTTTTTGGATTATTTTAATTTTAGAGGATAGTATGTTTTTAATTGATGAAGAAGCTTTGGGGATAGTTATTGATTCTACAAACATAGGCGAATATGATAAAAGAGTGGTGTTGTTAACGGCAACATTAGGAAAAATCAGTGCATTTGCAAAAGGGGCAAGGAAGCAAAACAGTCCTTTTTTGGCTACTACAAATATGTTTTGTTTCGGCACGTTCTTTTTGGGGAAAGGCAAGGACAGCTATTACATAAATAAAGTGGAGCCGATAAAGTTCTTTGATGAGCTTCGTGATGATTATTTGGGAGCCTATTACGGTACATATTTTCTGGAATATACGAATTATTTTACATCGGAAGGAATGGAGGCTAAGGATATAATTCATTTGCTTGTTATGGCATTAAAAGCTCTTAGCCATAAAGAGCTTGATAAGGAGCTCACCCGAATGATATTTGAAATGAAAATGTTTGTATATGCGGGAGAATATCCGGAGGTGAATCATTGTACATATTGCGGAGCACATACCTCAAATGCGGCGTTTTCTTTTGAGAGATATGGCATAGTTTGCAAAAGATGCTATGAGGATAAAGGACTTGGAAGATCTTTGGTTTACCTAAGCCCTACTGCGATATATACCCTTAAATTCATTCTGTCCACCAATCCGCAGAAGCTTTTTCTGTTTAGATTGGGAGATGATGTAAAAAAGGAGCTTGAGCATTTTACAGAAGATTTTAAGCGTAATCACATTGACAGAGAATTTAAATCGCTTAGGGTTTTAAAAGAAGTTTTGGAGATATAAATTCGTTATTTAAGCAACCATTCTCTGGCATTGATTATTTTTATTCCGTCATAGTCGTATTCCATATCTTCATCTAAGGTAAGTATCGTTTTAGCATAATTATCTTTTATGGATTTTAAAGGTCTTAATTCTCTATCAAGGGTGTTTCTATCATAAACGGAAAGGGCGACTTGATAATATTCGGTTCCGTTTTGGTTTTTGGCAACGAAATCCACCTCATACTCTTTCATTTTACCGACATAGACCTCATATCCTCTTCTTAACAGTTCCAAGTATACGATATTTTCCAACATATATCCCATATCCATATTGCTTTTACCTAATAACATATATCTAAGTCCGACATCTACGACATAATATTTTTCCAAGGTTTTTAAATAT
>CAUUFM010000121.1:0-3455 GCA_963544505.1 uncultured Lachnospiraceae bacterium
TCTTTTAAATCAAATGCCGTTGATTTTTTACCGTTTTTCTTATCTGTTAAATGACTTTCAGCCTCTTTTTTATATGTCAATGTCATCGTATTATATCTGTCAATCTTTTCAGCCTGACTTAAAACGTATAATGCCTTTTTATATTCCTCACTTTTAATATAAATCATAGCCAAAAGCTGTTTGGCTTTTAAAATATTTAAAACCTTACTGTTTGCCACTTTTTTGAGCTGAATTATAGCCACGTCCATTTTTCCGTTATTACAATCTCTAAGTGCAAGGTTATATTTTCTTATTACGCTGTTCATATTTTCCAATTTTTGCCTATTGGAACTTACAACTGAAATATAATGAGATGCCAGATTGTTTTTAGGTGACAAATTTTTGCTGATTACCCATTCTTTAAGGGCAAGCATTACCTCTCCTATCTCATAATAGCAAAGTCCGAGCAGATTTCTTGCGTCGGTATTGGATTTATAAGCCTTCAACGCACTTTTAAGCAAGGGAATCGCCCTTGAAATATCCCTAAGCTTTGCCGCCTCTAAAGCCTCATTATATAACAAAAATGATTTTATAACTATTTTCTTGTAATCTTCAACCTCAGAATTGCAAAAAGGACAATAATCGCTATCACTTAGCACATTTCCACAGTTGTAGCATCTAATCATGGCTTCCTCACAATTCTTGTTCCGCCCGCTTTTTTAATTGTTTCAACCAAAATATCGGAAATATCGCTCAAATCGGTGTTTTGTATAAAATTGCCCACTCCCTCAAGCTCTAATATAGGTTGGAATTTTTTTATCTCATCATCAAAATTCAGCATAATTCTCCTATCTTTTCAAACTGAAATCATAATTTTTCAAGTCTTGCATTTACCATTTCAAGTTCTTTTTTATAATCCTCATATTTACTTTTTTCCGCATCTATCTTTTCTTTTTTCGCTCTCTTTATGAAGTTTTCATTATTCAACATATTTTCTGAACGCTCAATTTCTTTTAACAGTTTATCCTTTTGAGCATTCAATCTGTCAAGCTCCTTTTCCCTGTCTATAAGCTCTGAAAGCGGCAGATAAATCAACCCTTCAGCCAAAACTACAGATACCGCATCATCTCCTATTCCTGCTTTATCGGACTGTATATGCACCTCATTTGCTTTAGCTAAGGATTTAAAAAATGTAATTCCTCTATTAAATCCCTCTATTAAGGCTGTATTTTTACTTACAACAAACACAGAGGTTTTTTTGGATAACGGAACGTTCATATCCTTTCTTATTTCCCTGATTTTTCTTATAGCATCTTTGATTACATCTACCGTCTGTTCGTCTTCCTTAAAATCAAAGTCTTTATCAAATACGGGAAAACTCTTGTTCATAATAGTGTCGGCATTATTCAATATACAATAAATCTCATCTGTAATAAAAGGTATAAAGGGGTGTAAAAGTTTAAGCGAGTCGGACAACACCCTGTTTAAAGTCCAAAGTGCGACTGCCTTTGTGTTATCATCTTCATCGTAGAGTCTGGGCTTTACCATCTCTATATACCAATCGCAGAATTCGTCCCAAACAAAATCATAGACCTTCTGTACCGCAATACCCATTTCATATTTTTCCATATTGCTGTCCATATCCAAAATCAGATCATTTAATTTTGACAAAATATATCTGTCCGATATCTGCAAATCTTCAGTATCTATGCTTTTCGGCAAGTTTGTATTTTCAAGGTTCATCATAATGAACCTTGAGGCGTTCCAAATTTTATTGGCAAAATTTCTGGCAGCCTCAACCTTGCCGATTATAAAACGCATATCATTGCCGGGAGCATTCCCTGTGACAAGCATAAGTCTTAGGGCGTCAGCTCCGTACTCATCAATTATCTTTAGCGGATCTACGCCGTTCCCCAACGATTTGCTCATCTTCCTGTTTTGCTCATCTCTTACCAAACCGTGAAACAGTACTGTATTAAACGGCATTTTACCGGTATGATAAAGTCCCGAAAAAATCATTCTGATTACCCAGAAAAACAGTATATCATAGCCTGTAACCAACACATCTGTGGGATAAAAATGTCTTAATTCTTCCGTATCGTTCGGCCAGCCCAAAGTAATAAACGGCCATAATGCCGAGCTGAACCAGGTATCCAACGTATCATCATCTTCTATAAATTCATCGTGACCGCATTTATCACATTTTATCTTTGTAATATCAAGACTTATATGTATATGTCCGCATTCCTTGCAATAATAAGCCGGTATCCTGTGTCCCCACCATAGCTGTCTTGAAATACACCAATCCCTCATATTATCAAGCCAGTTGTGATAAAGCTTGTTTATTCCCTGCGGAATCAAATTCAACTCTTCTTTTTTATCAGCCTCAAGACAAAGCTCTACAAGCGGCTGCATTTTTACAAACCATTGAGGCTTTATCATAGGCTCTATCATACTGTGACATCTGTCATGCGTACCCACATTATGATTAAGTTTTTCCACCTTTAAAAGCAGTCCCGCCTCTTTTAAATCATCTACTATTTTCTTTCTTGCTTCGATAACCGATAATCCCTTATATTTTCCGCAATTATCATTCATTATCGCATCATCGTTAAAAAGATTTATTCCTTCGAGGTTATGCCTCTTTCCGACCTCAAAGTCATTGGGGTCGTGTGCCGGAGTAATTTTTACGCAACCTGAACCGAAATCAAGCTCCACATAGTCATCTGCAATAATTGGAATTTCTCTGTCCGTAAGCGGCAGTTTAAGCATCTTTCCGACTAAATTTTTATATCTTTCGTCTTTAGGGTTTACCGCAACCGCCACATCACCTAACATTGTTTCAGGTCTGCTCGTGGCGATATAAAGGCAGGTATTCTCATCTTCTGACAAGGGATACTTTATATACCAAAGAGAGCCCTCTTTTTCCACATATTCCACTTCAGCGTCTGAAATCGTGGTTTTACACACGGGACACCAGTTTATTATCCTGTTCCCCTTGTAAATCAAGCCCTTATTATACAAATCGACAAAGACTTTTTTTACGGCATATTCACAATCATCGTCCATAGTGAACTTTGTCCTGTCCCAGTCCGCACTGCAACCGAGCCTGTGAAGCTGAAAAATTATGTGATTGCCGTATTTTTCTTTCCATTCCCAAGCCTTTTTTAAAAAGCTCTCTCTTCCGAGACTTATCTTGTCGATACCCTCTTTTTTTAAGGCTTCGGTCACCTTTACCTCCGTTGCAATAGCCGCGTGGTCAAGACCCGGTTGCCAGAGTACGTTATATCCTTTCATTCTTTTATATCTGATTAAAATATCCTGCATCGTATTATCAAGTGCGTGACCCATATGTAGCTGTCCTGTAACATTCGGAGGAGGCATTATTATTGTAAAAGGTTTTTTGTTTTTATCTATTATTGTCTTAAAGTTTTTGTTATCCAACCATTTTTTATAAATCCTGTCTTCCATATCTG
>CAUUFM010000122.1:0-3432 GCA_963544505.1 uncultured Lachnospiraceae bacterium
TCAGGCTGCCATACACGGTTTTTGCCGACATATTATTGGGAAGATCAATTTGTTTCGGACTTTCTGATAAACAAAGCTTGTAAATATCGTCATAATGAATCCTTGTCATATCCTTAAGCTTAAGCTTTGCATCTCTTATCAGCTCATTTAAAGCATAGGTAAAATACTCCTTTTTATAAGATTTGACTTTATTTTTGTCTATTTTTATACTGCCCTCATCTATCTCTATCAGGAGGTCATTTTTTATTCCATTAATGCTTAAAAGAGCCAGTTCATATAGATTATTAAGGTCTGAAACGGTATTATTTATATGCTCCGCCGCCCTTTCATTGATATTTTCTTCTATTGACGGCAAAATTATATTTCTTATCTTATTTCTGGTATAAGCATTTATCTTATTGGTGGAGTCCTCTACATATTCTAAATTATTCTCTTTTAAAAATTCTTCTATTTCTCTTCTTCCTATATTTAAAAGAGGACGAATGTACTTATCCCTTATCTTAGGAATTCCCATCAATCCTCTTATATTAGTACCCCTTGCAAGATTAAACAAAAAAGTTTCCACGACATCATTTGCGTGATGAGCTAAGGCAATCTTATCAGCGTTTATTCTTTTTGCCACATTATCAAAGCACTCATATCTTAATATTCTTGCAGTTTCTTCCTCAGATTTTTTAATTTTTTTTGCCATATTCGGAACATCTATTCTTTCACAAAAATATTCCACATCAAGAGCGTCGCACAGCCGTCTTACAAAAGCCTCATCTCTGTCCGCCTCAGCCTGTCTTATAGCGTGGTGAACGTGTAAAGCCTTGATATTATAATTGTATTTTTTTGATAAAATTGTAAAAATATACAGCAAACAGACTGAATCCGCACCGCCTGACACGGTGCATAATACAGTCTTTTCATTCTGCAATTTAAAATCCTGTTTCAATTGTGTTTCCACATTTTCAATCAATTTCTTTGAATAAAATGTCTCCATCATAGACCATTCCCAAATCGCTGCCCGCTATATCTTCGATATATTCATCGGTTTTCATATATTCCTGATAATCAAGCAGCTTCTGTGTACGGTATTTTTCTTTCTCAATTTTCTGATTCAGCTCTTTTTCTTTCTCACTGTAGCTCCTCTTGGCATTAAACCACGATATCCCCTGTATAACTGTAAAAAACACAACTATTACAGCAAGAAAAGCTGTCATTTTTATTCCGAGTGGATTTTTCCCTCTCTTTTTTAACTGTCCTGCTCGCACAATTCACCCCTCATTATCATCAGTGCTCTGATTGTCGATACTGTAGGTATTCACTTCATTTTCGATATTAGCTTCGTTTTCAGTATTCGCTTCACTTTCAGTAGGCGATTCACTTCCGGTATTAACTTCACTGTCGGTATTCCCGATAATATCACCGGTGTCGGTATCGTAATCACTCTCATTCACACAATACAAAAATGTTCTGGCATTGTTAAATTCATAACTGCAAGTAACCAGACAGAACAGCTGCGACACTCCTTTAGAACCTCTATCAGGCAGCTTTTGCTTATTTTTAGCATTTGATAATCTGCTTTCCACAAAGTCGCTGAATTCTTCATCGGAATCAAAGCTTACCTGTCTGCTGCTTCCGTCAGCCTCTCCATAAAAAGCGGCTATAGCCCTTAGCTTTATTTCCCTGTCCGGCAAATAAATATATACCGTTTTGTGTTTCTTCAAATACTTTTCGTCCTTATATTTTACGACATCTTTAAACATAGAGCCGTCTCTCATATGATGACCGTATATGAGATTGTTTTTACCTGTAAAATCAGGATTTGCAAGCTGATCCAAATAAATAGAACCGTGTACGGTCTGTTCTCCGTCTATACTTTCGTGCAAATATCTTAAGTTATCCTCAGCATCATATAATATAGGATAATCAATGTTTGTACCCGGTACCTTTATATATGCTACTACATCAGGATTAATTCCCCTCCAATACTCAAAATCTATGGGGGATACATAGGGCGGCTCTATCGGCTCTTCTATGCTGTTTTCCGGATTTTCTTCTATAGGAGGTTCCTTAATACTGTTTTCCTTTTCCTCTTCTTCACGTTTTCGGGCAGCCTCCTTTAACGCCTCTATCCTTTTTGTTTCTTTGTAATACCTGTATCTGTCAAAAAAATAGTTTCCTAATGATAATAGTATCATTGATATAAGAAGCACCCTGACAACAACGATTTTTTTGTCCCTTTTCTTTTTGCCCTTTTTGCCCTTTACATCTTTTTTGCTCTTTGTATCTTTTTTGTTCTTGACATTTTTTTCGCTTTTTATATCTTCTTCGCCTTTGACATCATTTTCGCTTTGAACATTCTTTTCGCTATTTATGTCTTCTTCGCTCTTGGCGTCTTTTTCCCTGTTTATATCTTTTTTGATTTTTACATCTTTTTCGTTGTTTATATCTTTTTTGTCCTTAACCTCATCAGTGGCACTCTCTAAATTCTCGTTTTTTTTATCAAGTCCCATATTTCCTCTTTTCTATTATATCTCCTTGTTTTCTGAGATATATTCATACATTTCTGCAGCCTCGTCTTTTTTTACTGTTTCGCTTATTTTAAGTATTCTACAGTTGACAGTCTTTCCTGCAAAGCTTATAGTCAAAACATCTCCCACCTTTACCTGAGCTCCCGATTTGGCTACTCTGCCGTTTATCTGAACTCTGCCCGCACTACAGGCATCATCGGCTACACTTCTTCTTTTTATAATTCTTGAAAGTTTTAAAAATTTATCTAATCTCATTTTTCCCTATACAATAAGTGGGAGCAAAAAAGCCCCCACTAAAGTTTTATTGACAATTATTATTTCTTCTTGTTTACAGCATCTTTTAACGCTTTTCCGCCTCTAAACTTAGGTGACTTCGATGCCGCTATTTTCATTGGCTTCTTGGTACGAGGGTTCCTACCTGTTCTGGCTGCTCTCTTGGTAACTTCAAATGTTCCGAAGCCTACCAATTGAACTTTTTCTCCTTTAGCCAACTCTTCTGTAACCACTTCAACAAAAGACTTCAGTGCTGTCTCAGCATCTTTCTTGGTTAATTCCGACTTCTTAGCTATAGCGGCAATTAATTCAGTCTTGTTCATTAAATTCTCCTCCTTGTGTATATAAAGCACATATTAATATTGATAAAGCAACGCACTCACAAAAAACTAATAACCTTGTGCTCCTATGTGTTAAGTTATAGCGTATTTATCGCATTTTGTCAAGTTTTTTTATGTTAAATTATTATTAATTATTATAAAAATAAATTTTTTATTTCTATTGCTCCCCTATTCCACAGCAGCCCTGATTGCAGTCTTTAAATGCTCCATATTATCGTTCGCTTCAGTCTCATTTTTACCTCCGGCACCGATATAAAGCTTTAATTTAGGCTCAGTTCCCGACGGTCTTACACAGACCC
>CAUUFM010000123.1:0-3416 GCA_963544505.1 uncultured Lachnospiraceae bacterium
ACTTAACGCACACAAGTCTACTCTGCATTTGAAACAATGATAGAGATTATAACAGTTGAATAATAAAAAATCAATAGTTTTTCATATTTATTTTTTCAAGTTTCCGGCGTTTGTATTCTTTAAATTTTCCGGTATCTATGGATATACGTATTTCCTCCATCATTTCATTATAAAAATGTAGATTATGAAGCACACAAAGTCTTAAACCCAGCATTTCTTTGGCTTTGAGAAGATGTCTTATATAGGCTCTGCTGTAGCTTCGACAGGCGGGGCAGGTGCAGGTTTCATCAATGGGGCGCATATCTTTGGAAAATTTTTCATTTAATAAATTCATCTTTCCGGCATTGGTATACACCTGTCCGTGACGTCCGTTTCTGCTCGGGTACACACAGTCGAAAAAGTCTACACCTCTGTCAACGGCTTCAAGTATATTAGATGGAGTTCCCACTCCCATCAGATATATAGGCTTATTCTGCGGCAGATACGGTACGACATTGTCCAGCACATCATACATCTGTTCGTGGGTTTCTCCGACCGCAAGCCCGCCCACCGCGTAACCGTCCAAATCAAGCTGTCTTATTGACTTGGCGTGTTCTATTCTGATATTGTTAAAAATACCGCCCTGATTTATTCCGAACAGTAATTGATGAGGGTTTATTGTGGTATTTAAGCTGTTCAGCCTGCTCATCTCATTTTTGCAACGAATCAGCCACCTTGTAGTCCTGTCAACAGACGGTTTTATATAGGTTTCATCTGCAAGTGCGGGGGGACATTCATCAAAAGCCATAGCAATAGTGGAGCCTAAATTAGACTGAATATTCATACTTTCCTCAGGACCCATAAAAATTTTGCGACCGTCTATATGAGAAGAAAAGTAAACACCCTCTTCCTTTATTTTTCTTAAGGCCGCTAAAGAAAACACTTGAAAACCGCCTGAATCTGTGAGGATAGGACGCTTGCAGTTCATAAACTTATGCAGTCCTCCAAGCTCTTTAATCAGCTTATCACCGGTTCTTACGTGCAGATGATAGGTGTTGGATAATACAACCTGAGTACTTATAGTTTCCAAGTCGTCACAGGATACGGCTCCTTTAATTGCACCTACAGTTGCAACATTCATAAAAACAGGGGTTTCGATAACTCCGTGTACGGTGTTTAACCGACCTCTCCTTGCATTACCGTCTTTTTTAAGTAATTTATACATTAATTTAAGCTCCTTATGTTTCTTGACACTTATAATAATATTTAAGTTTACTTTATTGAAAAGTGCTTGTCAAGACGGGTAAAATTATAATTAAATTAACTATTGATATTTGCACTGCAATGGGGTATAGTTATAGTATAAATACAGCTTTTGACATAGATTTGCCACAGTTTTAACTATTTAATACGTTTGTTTTTGATTAAGACTTATATTATAATAATGAAAGAGAGTATAGTTGTTATAGATGAATAAGGGTAAATTTAGCATATATAAAACAGTTGCCGTACTTATCTTTATTGTTATTTTGTTTTTGGTATATTTGTTTATTATAAAGCCGAAAATAAAAGAAAAGATAAGTGATAATGTCGTTGAAACGATACAGGAAGAAATGCCGGATAATTCCACTTTAGATGAATTATTGACAGAGCTTGAGGATTTGGACGATGTTCTTACGGGTAACAAAAAGTAATACTGATGATTTTAGGAGGTTAGGATTGAAAAATAAATTTTATATAGCGGCTATATTTGCCGTATTTATATCTTTTGCCTTAAATGCCGATGTAGCTAAGGCAAGCAATTTAACCACAACGGTTGATAAAAGCATAAAAAAAGAAACGGAGTTCAAGGAAATAAAAGAGGCGATTCCCGTTAGACCGAAAGAGGACATCGAAAAAGATATTTCAGATGTTATAAAGAAAAACGATGAGCTTAATGACAGGGTTTCCAAAGCCAATATATCTGTAATTGATGCGGTAAAGGCTTTTAAAAACAAAAAGGGAATATCTAAAAAACGCCTGAAAGTTTTTAGCAAAAATGAACCTGTAATAGCAGAAAAAACCGAGAGCCTGACAAAGACAATAGACGGCTTGAGGGCTATAGGTGAGAAAATATCTGCAAATGATAAAAGTCTTGATGATGTCAGAAAGACCTTAGCCAACCCTAAGACGAAGAACGATAAAAGTGTGGAAAATGAGTTGACCTTGCTTGAACAGGGCTTGGCATTACATATTGAACGTGGTAAAATCCTTGATAGTATACTTGGTGTGCTTGGGGAGATTTCAGGATTGATACCATAATAATACGATACTGAAAAAAGCCGGCTTTTAAGTCGGTTTTTTTGATGTATGTACATATTAAGTCGCCTTAAAGAGCGGTTTGCTTGA
The DNA here is from genome assembly GCA_963544505.1 of uncultured Lachnospiraceae bacterium. Classification (GTDB taxonomy): domain Bacteria; phylum Bacillota; class Clostridia; order Lachnospirales; family Lachnospiraceae; genus CAUUFM01. Next base: position 2,368 of record CAUUFM010000123.1, read on the forward strand.
CATCTATTTTATTTTATGCAATAATTAAGATAATTTGCCTATATCTAAATTAAACTTTCACATAGGCAAATTCAGCCAACTATCGATTTTATCTTTATAGATTGAAATTAACATAGATTAGAACTGGAGAAAGCTTATGATTAAAATTTTTAAGACTATATCCGGAAATCTGGAAGAAGTAAAGGAAGCCGGTGTTGATTGCTGGGTATTGGCTATAAAACCCGACAAAGAGGAAATGTCAAAAATTCAGGCATTAACAAATATGGACGAGGCTGACTTGAAATCCACTATTGATATAGATGAAAGACCGCATATTCAAAATGAAGATGAATATACAATGCTTTATGTGGATATTCCATCTTTAGAGGAGCGTAACGGCAAGGATTGGTTCAGGACTGTTCCTATCACCATCGTTCTTGCAAAGGGAATGATTTTTACGATCAGTACGGAAGACAATGTAATTTTAGAAAGGTTTATGAACAATAAGGTCAAAAATTTCAATACAGCACATAAAACAAGATTTATTTTACAATTGTTATATCAGAATGCCACAGCATATCTGACATATTTACGTATGATAGACAGAATGACCGATCACGCTGAGGAAAGGCTTAAGGGTTCTTTAAGGAACAAGGAATTAATAGAATTGATGGAGCTTGAAAAGTCTTTAGTGTATTTTACCACATCTCTTCGTGCAAATGAACTGGTGCTTGAAAGGCTGTTAAGAGACAGCTCGATAAAGCATTATCCGGAAGATGAGGACTTGCTTGAAGATGTAATTATAGAAAATAAACAGGCTATTGAGATGGCGAATATCTACAGCGGAATTTTAAGCGGGACGATGGACGCATATGCGTCAATTATCTCCAACAACCAAAATATAGTTATGAAGACACTTACGGTATTCACTATTGTCCTGTCCATACCCAATATTATATTTTCGGCATACGGAATGAACTTAAACAGTGCAGGGGTGCCTTTTTCTGATACCAGGTTGGGATTTTTGATTGTAGTGTTTATTGCTATAGTCTTCAGTTTATTAATAGGAT
>CAUUFM010000124.1:0-3403 GCA_963544505.1 uncultured Lachnospiraceae bacterium
AAAATCGGAATTCCTAAGCTGAACAGCTCCCTGCTGCACGTAGCCGCTCCCTCTACATACACGCTGTTAGGTCCTCCGGTCAGAATAATTCCCTTAGGATTCATTTCCTTTATCTTGGATAGTTCCGTCCTATAGGAATATATTTCACAATAGACACCTGATTCACGCACCCTTCTTGCAACCAGCTGGTTATACTGTCCTCCAAAATCTATCACTATAATCTTTTCATCACTTATAGATTTCATCAAATACCCCTTTATTATTTTTCACTATCTATAACTTCTACAGCTCTTATGGTTTTATCGGCTATTTCCTTAGTAATCTCATTTATAAACACATCAAGCGTTCTTTGTCCCTCGTCGCCTTTAAACCTGCTGCGAACCGCTATAAGCTTATCCTGCTGCTCCTTTTCTCCGACTATTATCATATAAGGAAGCTTCATAAGCCTTGCCTGCCTTATCTTATAACCTATCTTCTCGGAACGATTATCACAAGTAGCCTTAATACCGGCAGCTATAAGAGCGTCCCTTACCTCATTTGCATAGTCTGTATATTTTTCAGATATCGGAAGCACCCTTACCTGTTCCGGACACAGCCAAGTAGGGAATGCTCCGGCATATTTTTCAATAAGCCACGCAAGCGTTCTTTCATAGCAGCCTATAGACGTCCTGTGAATAATATACGGACGTTTCTTCTCACCGTCTTTATCAATAAAATACATATCATACCTTTCAGCCAAAAACATATCAAGCTGAATGGTAATCATAGTATCTTCCTTGCCATAAACATTCTTTGCCTGAATATCAAGCTTAGGTCCGTAAAATGCGGCTTCGCCCACCGCCTCCGTATATTCTATGCCTATTTCATCAAGCATTGTCCTCATACTGTCCTCAACCTTGTCCCAAAGCTCAGGTGTTCCCAAATATTTATCAGGGGTAGTAGGATCCCATTTGGACATACGATATGTCACATCTTTTTCAAGTCCCAAAGTAGTCAGACAATATTTAGCCAAATCCACGCAGGCTCTAAACTCATCGCTTAACTGATCGGGTCTTACTATCAAATGCCCCTCACTTATAGTAAACTGCCTCACACGAGTCAGCCCGTGCATCTCTCCCGAATCCTCATTTCTGAATAATGTGGAGGTTTCACCGTAACGGCAAGGCAAATCCCTGTAAGATTTCTGAGAATTTTTATATACAAAATACTGGAAAGGACAGGTCATAGGTCTTAAAGCCATCACCTCTTTGTCAATATTTTCATCATCACTGTCATCGCCTATTACGAACATTCCCTCTTTATAATGATACCAGTGGTCAGACAGCTTATAAAGGTCGGACTTTGCCATAAGCGGAGTCTTGGTTCTCATATAACCGCGACGCTCCTCCTCATCTTCTATCCATCTTTGCATAGTTTGAACCATAGCGGTCCCTCTCGGCAAAAGAAGCGGCAACCCTTGCCCTATAATATCCACCGTAGTAAACAGCTCAAGCTCTCTGCCCAACTTATTATGATCCCTGTTTTTCCTATCCTCAAGCATAGATAAATGCTTTTCCAAATCCTCTTTATTATCAAATGCCGTACCGTAAATTCTGGTCAATGACTTGTTGGCTGAATCCCCTCTCCAATATGCACTTGACGTTGATATCAGCTTAAAACCCTTTATCTGTCTGATATTCATTAAATGAGGCCCTGCACACAGGTCAACAAAACCGTTATCCATTTCATAAAATGAAATAGTGGCATTTTCATCTAAATCCTTAATCAGTTCCACCTTATAAGGCTCATTTTTTTCTTCCATCAGCTTAATCGCATCAGCTCTTTGCAAATCATATTTTTTGAGTCTGCTGCCCTTTTTTATCATTTTCTTAGCCAATGCTTCAATCTTATTCAAATCATCGGCAGATATACTTTCCATATCAAAGTCATAATAAAATCCCTCATCAATGGCAGGTCCTATGGTCATCTTTGCATCGGGATACAGCTCCTTTACAGCCATAGCAAGTACGTGAGATGCCGTATGTCTAAGCGTTTTTAGTCCCTCTTTCGTACCGGTTCCCAATATCTCTATAGTGCAATCGCTATCAACCTCCGTCCTTAAATCCGTTAATTTACCGTCCACATCGGCAATAGCGGCGGTCTTAGTCAGTTCATCACTTCTTTCTCTTATTATATCAAAAATAGATATTTTACTCTCAACTTCGCTGCTGCTTCCGTCCTTAAACTTAACTAACATAGCTTGATTGCTCCTTCCTTTATACCAAAATAAATTTAAAATCCTTAATAAAAATTGTAACACTTAAATGTTTAAAACTCAATATAATAATTAAATCAAAACTTAAATGTCAAGCATTACTCCCATAAACACCGGCAGATTATTCTCGGTATCAATTATCATATATAAAAAAGGCTTATTAAGCACCACTTCCTTAGGTTCTACCGGCTGTAAAGCTGTTTCTTTCATTTCTATACTTGTAACCGCTCCCGCCTTTGTGCCGGCGGAATTTACCTCTATAAAAGTCTTATGCAAAACCTCATTTATACAAACATTTGTATCGGACTTAAACATTCCGCTAAAATCAGCCTTATTTGCATCAAATGCCTGTATCATTCCCATTTTCTTTAAAGAAGCATTTAATGTGACATCAGTTTCACTCTTAAACATCGGAAGCCCCGCATTAACCTTGACAGTCTCCTGATTTTTAAGCAGCTTGGCTAACTTTTTTCCATTTAAAGAGCTTATATATTTTATAATATCCTTATCAGGCATAACACAGGCTAAGGCATAACCGCTTTTATAAGGCTTTATAAAGCCCTTTGCATCATTACCTGATAAATAAGTCCATTCCGATGAGTACATCATATCAACGCTCTTTTTCTTACCCTTATAATTAGTGAAATCGACTTTTTCAATAGATGCCTTGCTGTACTTGTCACGCCATTCATCATCAAAGCTTAAAGCATTGATTAAATACATCAACGAATCCGGCTTTATACCCTTCACTATTTCTTTTATCATACCCTTTGTGCTAATATTCACCCATTTATTTATCTTGTTTTTGGTCTTTGAATCGAATTTTTCTTTATGAACGGATACGGAATATATCTCTTTATTCTTTTTAATAAAGTCATCATTGACGGATAAGCCCTTAATATCCTTTATCCAGATGGAATTGGCTACACTTAGGCTCTTATTATTAACAGACATATCTCTGTAATTTTTGAAAAAATTATTTAAATCCTTTATATTACCGCCAAGAGCCTTTTCCATTCCTAAAAGAGTATCTTTTTTTGCTCCGTTAGCAGTCATTCCTAAGGCAGAGCTGACGGATAAAGGCGATATCAACACATTTTTATCGGTACTTAAATTATTTTTCAGTAAATTAACGGAAAAATCCATATA
>CAUUFM010000125.1:0-3363 GCA_963544505.1 uncultured Lachnospiraceae bacterium
CATTGGTCGTAAATAAGGATATCGGCTCTTATGTACATATAAAGATTGATACGGAAAATTATCGGGAGCGAAGAAGAGCCACACTTGAAAATCTTGCATTTAATATTGCGACAAAGGTTAAAAGGACAGGAAGAGCGGTTACTCTTGAACCTATGAATCCTTATGAAAGACGAATTATACACTATTCATTACAGGGGGACAAAAACGTATCTACACACAGTGAAGGCGCTGAACCTTATAGAAAAATTATTATTGCCCCGAAAAGAAGACATCATTAAAGCTATGATGGATACTACTATTGCCGCTATTGCCACCGGAGATTCCGCCTGTGGAATAGCAATAATCAGAATGAGCGGTAAAGACAGCCTTAAAATAATAGACAGGGTTTTTAAGGGAAGCTCTCACCCTTTGTCTGATAAGCCCTCACACACCATTCACTATGGTCATATCTATAATAATAACAAAATAATAGACGAGGTGCTGGTGAATATATTGCTGGCACCTCGTTCTTATACTACTGAAAATACTGTGGAGATAAATTGTCACGGAGGAATACTTAATACTAAACGAGTACTTGAGGTTTTGCTTAAAAACGGTGCAGTCCTTGCAAAACCCGGAGAATTCACAAAAAGAGCGTTTTTAAATGGGCGTATAGATTTATCGGAGGCTGAGGCTGTAATTGATATAATAAACGCCGATAATAATACAAGCCTTAATAATGCGATATATCAGCTCTCCGGCACTTTATCCTCAGAAATAAAAAAAATAAGACAGAGCCTTATCTATCAGACTGCAAAGATTGAAGCCGCTCTTGATGACCCTGAACACTATGATTTAGACCTTATGCACAATGAGCTTTTAAATGAGTTTTTACTTATAAACAATAATATTGATAATTTATTATCGTCTTTTGATAACGGAAGAATACTCCAAACGGGTATAAGAACCGTAATTTTAGGTAAACCTAATGTGGGAAAATCATCTCTTCTTAACAGGCTCTCCGGCTATGAAACCGCAATAGTCACAGATATTGCAGGCACTACAAGAGATTTGATAAAAGAAAAAATTAATATTGATACTCTGTCATTGAACCTCATAGATACGGCAGGCATTAGAGATACTGATGATGTAATAGAAAAAATAGGAATAGAAAAATCAATTGAAACTGCAAAAACAGCAGATTTATTACTGGTTGTCTTAGATTCCTCAAAACCCCTTGAAGATGAAGATATAAGTTTAATAAGGCTTGCCGATAAAAGCGCCTGTATTATTATCTTAAATAAAATCGACCTTAATAAAGCGGTTTCAAAAAATGATATTAAAGCATATACGGATAAGACGGTAATAGAACTGTCATTAAAAGAGGATAAGAGCTTAAAAGAACTTGAAAATACAATATTAGAGCTTTTTGGAAACAACCTTAAAGGCATAGAAGAGGGTATGATAATCACAAGCCTACGTCAAAAGGAGGCTTTAAAATCAGCCGCCGATTCTATGAAAAATGTACTTAATACTTTAAATCTCAACATTTCAGAGGATTTGATACTTGTAGATGCGATGACCGCCTATGAATCTCTTGGCGAAATCATAGGAGAACATATGGGCGAAGATTTAATAAACACTATTTTTGAGAAATTTTGTATGGGAAAATAGGAGGTGTTTATGAATGTATTTGATATAATAGGTCCTGTTATGATAGGTCCTTCAAGCTCTCATACCGCAGGTGCGGTGAGGCTCGGACGTGTGGCAAACAAGCTTATGAACAATGAAACTCCTGTTAAGGTGGATATACAACTGTCAGGTTCTTTTGCAAGAACATACAGGGGACACGGCACGGATAAAGCTCTGCTTGCAGGCATAATGGGATATCACAGCTATTCCGAAGAGATAAGAGATGCCTTGAAAATTGCCGAGAAATCGGGAATAAAATACAATTTTATCGAACAGGATATAAAAGACTCTCACCCCAATACTGCAAGAATTTCATACACCTTAAAAGACGGCACGGAGGGTGTAATAGAGGGGTCAAGCATAGGAGGCGGAAATATCAGAGTGGATTCCGTGAACGGTATGAGGGTGGATTTTACAGGTGAATTTAATACAATACTTGTCATACACAAGGATACACCGGGCGTAATTGCCGATGTTACAAATCTTATGCGTGAAAAATATTCTGAAATAAATATCTCCAATTTCAAGCTCTCAAGAATAGAAAAGGGCGGCACCGCTCTTATGACTATTGAGATTGAGGGTAACTATGATGATACTATGGTATCTGCCATAAATCAGGTAAAATACGTTACCAACGCATTTATGATAAGGGCAATTTAAGGGGGATTTATGTTAAAATATGACTCTATTTATGAATTGGTGAATTCAGCTACGAAAAAAAATAAAAAAATCAGCGAAATAGTCTTAGAGGATCAGTCACTGGCTATGGAAGAAACTAAAGACGCCTTATATACAAGAATGGAAAACAGTTTTGACGTAATGATAGAATCCGTAAAATACGGAATGTCAAAGGATATCACCTCCACATCGAAACTTACAAAGGGTGATGGCTACAAGATGAACAGCTACGCCTCTATGAATGACAGCCTGTGCGGAAACGCTATAGGAAAGGTGATGGCAAGAGCTGTATCGGTATCCCTGTGTAATGCCGCAATGGGAAAAATAGTTGCCACCCCTACCGCCGGAAGCTGCGGTATATTGCCCGCCTGTCTGGTATCACTTTATGAGGACAGGGGTTTTAATAAAAAAGATGTGGTGATGTCCATATTCACCTCTGCGGCATTCGGTATGGTGATAGCTAATAATGCCTGCTTGGCAGGGGCAAACGGCGGCTGTCAGGCTGAATGCGGCAGTGCTACAGGAATGGCGGCGGCAGCCCTTACCGAGCTTATGGGCGGAACACCGCAAATGTGTGCAGATGCCTGCGCCATCAGCATAAACAACCAATTGGGCCTTGTGTGCGACCCTGTCGCCGGACTCGTAGAAATCCCCTGTATAAAAAGAAACGTATCAGGTGCTATGATTGCGATGTCAAGTGCGGATATGGTACTTGCAGGTCTAATTTCTGAAATTCCTGTAGATGAATGTATAGTAGCTATGAAAGAGGTCGGAGATGCTATGCACATCTCTTTAAAAGAAACGGCAATGGGAGGACTTGCAACCACTCCCACCGCCATTAAAATTAAAAATCAAATTTTCGGAAAATAAGTAAATTAAAAGGCTTAAATTTCCAGAATCCTATCTATAGCATTCCATATTTCTTCTTTCCCTGATTTATTTAAGGCGGAAAAGGCATATATCGGAATGCTTTCATCTATTTTAAATGCCGAACGAATAATATTTTTATGTAAA
>CAUUFM010000126.1:0-3361 GCA_963544505.1 uncultured Lachnospiraceae bacterium
GGAAAATAGGAATGTAGACGTTGTACTTGATGTTGATAGAGAGAAATTTGTAGAATATTTTATTAAAATAATTAAAGGGCAATGACTCTCAAAATTGTTTTACAATGTCAAAAAGCGACTTAAGTGTTTTACTCAAGTCGCTTTTAATATACTCTTCAATTTAATATAAAGCAGACGGCTTTGATAGTCAGCTATACTTGCCTATACTGAAAGCAAGCTTTCGTATAGGCAAACTCGGCTAATTATCTTCTTCCTCTCTTAAAAAAAGTGTATAACACATATACCGGTATCGGTATCATTATGATTGAAACTATATTAATTATATTCACTACATTTGGAGGCACAAATTCCTGTATAGCCGCAAGAAAATTGTTGCCGATATGCACAAATATAGGAAAAATCAAGTTATTCTTCCGCTCATAAACTATCGCTGCGATCACTCCCATAGAAGTTGCATATACAGCTGAAACGATATTCATATGATATATACCGAACAGAGCAGATGACAAAATTATAGCTGTACAAACGGGAGTTACTTTTTTAAGAGATTTAAATACTATACCTCTAAATAAAATTTCTTCTATTATAGGTGCTAAGATAGCGGAAACCGCTATGGTTCCAAGCAAATTGCTCTCAGATGCACCTTTACTCTTGACCAACTCCACGCTTCTTTGAAGTGCCGGAATCAGTCCCAAAATTCCGACTATAATACATATAATTCCGGCAACTCCAAAACCTGTGACTATACTTTTTCCTATCTCCTTAAGATTTACGGCTACTTTTTTTTCTCCCCTATATCTACCTGTCGTAAATTTATAAATTGCAAAAAAGATAACCACAAGTAAAATATATATGAGTATTTCTCCCAAATAGTAAAATTCTTTGACTCTTATTTCCGATAAATGTAATGTGTCAAACAAGAGTCTGCTCATCGAAATATATAAAATATTCGACATAATGTAGTGAAATATGATTGCCAAAATCGGAAGAGAAAAAAAACCTATCTTGTTATATGCATTTAAACCGACATTTACTGTGTTTTTATCATTTTCACTCATTTTTTGCCTCTAAAATGCTTAATTCTGATTTTTCAGTTCCGCAACCTTCTTTTCAATTTCAGTAATCTTTTCCAAGTCTGCATTTAAAGTTTTAAGCTCATCTTCCGTTAATTCATTTTTAACATTTTCTATCTGTGATTTCAAAAATTCCACATAATCTCCGCTCGGATCCGTATTGTCTTTTTGAACCTGAGCAAACACCTTATCCCAAGCCTCTTTATGCTCTATGAAAAGGTTACCCTCTTCCATAAGAAGCTTTGAAATCTCTTCTTCTCCGGAATTGTTTGAAGATACATTTCCTTGCGGTTCTTCACCTGATTTTATCTTATCAACTATATCCAAAATTTCCGACATTCTCTTTTCGCTGTCGATAGCTCCGATTATCTGCTCTCCTATTATCTTTCCGCTTTTATCAACTATTACGGTAGTAGGATAGCTGAAGATTTTATGTGTGTAGTCAAGTGCCGGACCTTCTGTAATAAATATATTTTTATATGATACTCCTTGCTTTGAAAGGATATCTTTCGCCTCATTTAATCTCTCTTCGTCTATTTTTTCATTGTCTACAATTTCACTGTTGACTCCTACAATAGTCGCACCTTTTTCACGAAGCTTTTCGTTGAATTTTTCAAGTTCCGGCATCTCATTTACGCACGCGGAACAGCCGTTAAACCAGAAATTAAGTATGGTCGCTTCATTTTCAGCAAATAAGCTCTGGTCTATGTCGTTGCCGTCGAAATCTTTTCCCTTAAAATCAGGAAACATCTCTGCATTACTTTCAGTTTTTTGAGTGCCGGAACCGCCTGTACCTGTTTCCGAATTTTTTTTGCCGCAGGCTGCCAATGAAAATATCATTGCTACAGACATTACCACAGGTAAAATTTTTTTAATTGTTCTCATTTTTTAATTCTCCAATCTTTATTTTGTTTTTATTGTTTTTATCTTCAAGAGGATTTTTAAATCCCCAGTTGACACTGATTGCTTTTGTAGGGCAGACTTTTACACATTCCGCACATCTTATACATTCTGTATGTGCATCATTTTTTGTGATATCCACCTCCATTTTACAGGTTCTACTGCATTTACCGCAAGAAATACATTTATTAGGATCAACAGCATAGCTAAGCAGTGAAACCTTATTGAATAATGAATAAAATGCTCCGAGCGGACAGATCCATTTACAAAACGGACGATACAAAAATATACTGAGTACAATAACCGAAATAAGTATTATAAGCTTAAAAGTAAATAATTTACCCAAAGTCGCTCTTATTCTTGAATCCGCAATTGAAAGCGGTATGCCTCCCTCCAATATTCCCTGCGGACAGATATATTTGCAAAAATAGGGCGATGCAATTCCTGCTTTATTTATAAGCAGTATAGGCAATGCAATTACCGCAACCGCAAGAATTATGTATTTCAGATATGTAAGAAGCTTAAGCTTCTTTGTACTGAATTTCGGTGTCGGTATCTTATGAATCAAGTCCTGAAACCAACCGAACGGACATAGAAAACCGCAAATAAATCTTCCCAGCATTACACCGAATAAAATAGCTATACCTGTTATATAATATGAAAAGTTAAATTTTGAAGAACCTACTACAGCCTGAAAAGACCCTATAGGACAGGCTCCTGTCGCTCCCGGACAGGAATAGCAGTTAAGACCCGGCACGCAAGCCTGTTTCACCTTACCTTGATAAAGCACGCCTTTAGCAAAGTTCGGCAGGTGAACATCTGTCAGAAGTGTTGCAAGCATTTGAACGGTATTTCTGCTTTTTATAAAATTTTTAATTTTTGATAATGCCCCTGTCTTAGCCAATTCCCACACACTCCAAACATAAGTTTATAGCCTTGTTAAAGACTGTTTCGATTTCACCCCTATTTGCCCCTAAGTATATGAAACCGATTCCGATACAAATCAGCAATACTCTAAGTATTTGCTTGATTTTAAATGAGTTTTTACTTATATTATTCATTTAACCTCCTCCTCATAGCTTTGATTTAATTCTTCTGACAATGAAAGTATAGCAAAAAGGGTATAAAATTTTTGTTAAGAAAAATATTTTTTATCAAAATTTTTAAGTTGCTTGTTTTTCAGCCATAATTTCGCTATAATTACAAGTATATTTAAATTTGACAAGATAGTCAGATATCATTTGCCTATGTGAAGATAGTTATTTTATATAATTAAAGGAGAATACCTATGAGAATATTGGTTGTCGAGGACGAAGAAACACTTTGCGAAAACATTGCAAAGGGTCTTAAAATTGACGGATATGAAGTGGACACCTGCTTTGACGGTG
>CAUUFM010000127.1:0-3285 GCA_963544505.1 uncultured Lachnospiraceae bacterium
TTATTTAGACCGTCTTTAAGATTTGTATTTCCGGAAATACTGATTACCTTTGCACGTCTGTTTGAAGTCTTGGTTTTTATATTAACTTTTGTATCATTGGAATTAAGGGTTCCGGTATACTTAAGACGATTATATTTAAATTTCGGAGATAAATCCACACCATCTATTTTTAAAAACGATAAAGAATTATCAGCAGATGCAAAGGCCTGTATATTAAAAGAACAAATTATTATAAAAAACAAAATTACATATAATATTGTTGAAAGAGTTTTGTTTACTTGTTTCATTATAAAATCCCCCTAATTATATTCCTAACAGCAAGCCTCTTATATAAACAATTACCCAAAATAATAATATAATTAATGCACTATACAACCCGATTCTGCTAAATAAATATTTCTTATCTTCTTCTTTAAGGCTTTTTATTCCGATAATAAAAGAAAATATTGATATAATAAAGCTTATAAGTGCTATAAAAATAATATTTGTCTTAATAATTCCTCGTAAAAATATAGATTGTAATATACAATGACAAAGTGCAATAATTGAAATAAAAGATAATATTGTTGAAGTTATACCGCCGGTCGTATATTCTCTATTCACAAAAGTTAATGATTTATAAAATCTGAAAAATCCTCGTTTTGAACTGTTGCTCGGTGTTCCCGATTGAACATTTTTTAATATAATCTCATTTTTACCCCGTGTAACTTTTTTTAAGTCATCTTCTTTCATCGCATCGGTTACACTGTTAAAAACCTTCGGTCCGTCTAAATCTCCTAATCTTTTGTTATCAACAGAATTGTCCGTATTTATGTTATCTTTACTCAATTATCCGCTCCATATCGTTATAAACTATTTTCCCGCCTACTAATGTATATTTTATTTTTCCTTTCAATTCTTTATTAATGAAAGGGGAATTTTTGCTCTTTGATTTTATCGTTTCATAGTTCAGTATATATCTTTCATTTATGTCGGAAATACAAATATCGGCAATATTTCCCTCTTCTATCAGCCCTCTATTATCCAAATTCAATATTTTTGAAGGATTGTAGGAAAGTTTGGCAATTAATTCAGGTAATGTTAAAATCCCTTTATCTACTATGTTTTCAAGACATATGGAAAAAGCGGTTTGAGAGCTTATAACTCCAAAAGGAGCATTGTTAAATCCTATTTGTTTATAAGATAATAATTGAGGGCTGTGTCCTGATACTATGACATCAATGACACCGTTTTTTAAACCTTTAATTAAGGCATCTCTATCATTTCGGCTTCTTAAAGGCGGCATTGTTTTATAATTTGAATCATCTTCAATTATATCCTCATCGCAAAGGCATAGATGATGAGGTGTCACACTGCAAGTCAGCTTTTCTTTCATTATATCCTTATATATGGAAATAAGTTTTAGGCTGTTTTTAGTGGAACATTTTCCGATATGATAATTGATTCCGTTTGCCATAGCAATAAATAAGTTTCTGGCAATCATAGAATCTTCTGCAATATTCTTAATCCCTTTAAGTCCCAAAGTTTTAGAAACATCGGACTCATTCATAACCCCATCTTTTACGAAATTAATATCTATACAATTATCAATAAACAAATGATTAAATTTTGATATCTCATAAAATGCGTTATTCAAGATATCCGCAGATAAAAAGTATTTTGGATTATTGGAAAATATCTTGGCATTGCTCTTTTTTAAAAGCTCAAAATCGACAAGTTTTTTACCCTCATTCCCTTTGGTAATCGCAACAGCCTGAATAATATTTACACAGGCAACATCTTTAGATTTAACATTAACATAGTTAAGCACATCTGTACAATCAACCGCAGGAACAGTATCGGGCATAGTACAAACTGTGGTGAATCCTCCGGCAGCAGCTGAAATACTTCCGCTTATTATATCTTCACTTTCAATATTTCCCGGATCTCTTAAATGCTCATACATATCTATAAAGCCCGGCATTATATGGAAACCTTTTGCATCCAATATCTTTGCGCTATTATCAATTATGTTCTTGGAAATTTTAGAAATTACTGAGTTTTCAACCAAAATATCCGAAATAAATTCTTTTTTATTTTTCGGATCAACTATATTGCCGTTTTTAATAAGTAACTTCATAAAAATACCTCTCAAATAGAATTGTTATTTCATTATTATGTTAGAATACAAATCATTGTCAATCATAGTATACAAGCATTACTTATATTTGGCAAGATTTTTTTGCAGTATAAAAAAAGCACAAAAACAATCGCTTTTGTGCCTCTCATATTTATAATATGCGGTCGGCGAGACTTGAACTCGCACCCATTTATCACGGACAAGATCCTTAGTCTTGCGCGTCTACCAGTTCCGCCACGACCGCAATTTTTGTAACAAAGGCATTCTACCACGAAATATAAAAATAGTCAACAATAAAATATCGAAATAATTTATAAATTTAAAAAAACCGCATTTCATACTTCCGTTATAAAAAATTTATAAATACTATTGACTTTTCTAAAAATATATAATATAATAGCGAAGCAGCTTTGTTGAAAAAGTTGTAAATCTTTTGGGATCTTAGCTCAGCTGGGAGAGCATCTGCCTTACAAGCAGAGGGTCACAGGTTCGAGCCCTGTAGGTCCCATAGGAAATATTTTATGGCGGGGTAGCTCAGTTGGCGAGAGCACACGGTTCATACCCGTGGTGTCGGGGGTTCAAATCCCTCCTCCGCTACTTCTTTTATCCGTACACTGCTTGTGTGCGGATTTTTTTGTTATAGTTTCTTATAAAAGGAGGTGTTTAATTTGTTCAGAGTTGGACACGGTTATGATTTACACAGAATGATTGACGGAGATTTTATTACATTGGGTGGAGAAAAAATATATTGTAACAAAACTTTCGTTGCACATTCTGACGGAGATGTACTCATTCACGCAATAATGGACAGCCTTTTAGGAGCCGCCGCTTTAGGCGATATAGGAGAGCATTTCCCTGATACAGATAATTCTTATAAAAAAATTGACAGTATGATTTTATTAAATAGAGTAAAGATATTGCTTGATAATTCAGGCTTTATTATAAATAATATAGATGCTACCGTTTTGGCGGAGTATCCAAAGTTGTTTTCTCTGAAAAAGAAAATGTCTGAAAATATCGCACGATGTTTGGGCTTAAATAAAACTCAAGTTAATATAAAAGCCACTACCCAAGAAGGAATGGGTGAAACAAAAAATAAGGACGCTATAGCGGCACACGCAGTATCTTTAATAGAAAGAAAAGGAGATATTTAATATGATAAAAAT
>CAUUFM010000128.1:0-3266 GCA_963544505.1 uncultured Lachnospiraceae bacterium
GCTTTCGTTGCCTATATTGAAAGCAAGCTTTCATATAGGTAAATTCAGCAAACTATCTTGATAATCTGCTTTCGTTGCCTATATTAAGAGCAAGCTCTTATATAGGCAAACTACAGCAAACTATCAAGCAGTTCTTTTTTGATTTTTATAAACTCCGGATCCATATTGCTTCGTGGGCGTGGAAGATTTATTTTTTTTTCATAGCTGATTGTAGCGGGAGCTCCTTTTAATATAAGCACCTTATCTGATAATAAAATCGCTTCATCTATGTCGTGTGTTATTAGAACCGTCGTAAGATTAAGCTCCTTTATGACATTTAAATACCATTTATGTACACTTTCTCTGGTTATGGAATCAAGGGCGGAAAAGGGCTCATCAAGTAGAGCCGCCTCGTTTGAAAAAAAATATGTGCGAAGAAGTGCGGCTCTTTGTTTCATACCGCCTGATAATTCTTTGGGATAGGCGTTTGCTTTCTCAAGCAGAGAAAATGCTTTGAGCTTGTTTAATGTCATTTGGTTTGCTTCGTCTTTTTTTATTCCCTTTATAATAAGCGGCAGAGTGATATTTTCAAGGACGGTTTTAAACGGCAATAATAAATCTTTTTGCAACATATATCCTACATATCCGCTCTTTCCCGTTATGTCTTTTTCATTTAAATAGATTTTTCCGTCATTAAGAGGCTTTAACAATCCTGCTATTATATTAAACAATGTGGTTTTTCCGGTTCCGCTTGCTCCTATTATGCTTATTATTTCTCCGGTATTCACTGAAAAAGATATGTTCTCTATGATTTTTTTGCCGTTATAGCCGCCTGTTATATTTTTTATTTCGAGTTTTTTAGTTAAGGTATTCATTGGTGAACCCGTAATTTTCCGGTATCTCTTTTTCTATCAATTTATTATCAAACAGCCATTTATAAAAGGTATTCCATCTCTTAGGCTCAATAATTCCGAAGCTTTCAGCATCATCTATATATTTGCTGCTTATCCATTCCTGGCTTGCATATATTAATTCGCTGTCAAGCTCGGGAGCATTTTTTAACAGACATTTAGCGGCTTCTTTAGGATTTTTTGTCGCAAACTCATATCCTTTTTTTATGGCGGACAAGACTTTTTTTGCCTCATCTGAATTTTTTTCCAGGTATTTATTTGATGCGATTATGACGGGGGTGTAGCAATCAAGCTGCGGCTCATAGGTAGCAAAATTTATAAAATTGGTTTCAAGACCTTTTACATTAAAGGAAATTCCGTCCCAGCCATAGTATATCCAACCTGAATCGGAGCCGTTTTTTGAGGTGTCTTGAAGCTGTGCCATAATATTTTCAGCATAGGGAACCTTTTTTACCTTTGAAAAATCTCCACCGTCATCATTTACAATTTTTTCAAGCATAGCAAGTTCTATAGGGTCGTCCCACGTAGAGTATCTTTTGCCTGTTAAATCCTTTGGACTTTTTATGTTTTTATCTTTTAGAGAAATAACCCCCGATGTGTTATGCTGTAAGATTGCAGCCACTGCCGTTACAGGCATAGGATTGTCTGTGGAAAAACTTTTTGCAAGTGTATCCTGAAAAGAAATTCCGAATTCCGCCTTGTCAGCACCTATTAAAGACGTGGTAGAACCCTCAGGGGGCTGTACAATTTCTACATTCAAACCGCAATCATCAAAATATCCTTTGTCCTTTGCCACAAACAGCCCTGTATGATTGGTGTTCGGGGTCCAATCAAGTACTATTGTTATTTTTTTGCCGGCAGCTTCAGTGTTTTTGCCGCTCTCATTATCGGTATTATCTGATACATTTTTTGTGTTACAGCTTGCGGCAAGTAATAAAATTGCCGTTGCAATCAGTACGATTTTTATTTTTTTAAACATATTTTCTCCTTTTTTATTTTATCAATGTTAATCCCGGTTAATCCTGCCATTTGACTATTTTCTTTTCTAAAAGCGATAAAAAAGCCATAGCTATAAGGCTGAGCAGAGATATAAAAAATATTATTGCAAACATCTTATCAAAGGCGTATGATTTTCTCGCTCTGGTCATATATACGCCAAGACCGTCAAAGCCTCCAAGCCACTCTGCAACAACAGCTCCTATTATTGCATAGGTTACTGAAATTTTAAGTCCTGAAAAAAAATGCGGTGTGGAAAATGGGAGCTTTACGTGTTTATAAATTTGTATTTTTCCTGCCCCCATTGCTTTAAGCAGTTGTATGCTGTCAGTATCCACGCTTGAAAATCCGTTCATCAAAGATACGGATATAGGGAAAAATGTCGTCATTGCAATAAGGGTGATTTTCGGAGTCATTTCATAACCGAGCCATAGGACAAGAAGCGGCGCAATGGCGACTGTAGGAATGGTTTGACTCACTATTATTAAGGGATATAACATTTTTTTTACTATTGAAAAACTGTCCATAAAAAGTGCCGAAATAAAGCCTGAAATAACTCCTATTATAAGTCCTATAAGACTTTCTGTAAGAGTGTATCCTGTATGATGTGCTATAAGAGCGATGTCACTTGTAAAGGCTTTTATCACATCTAAGGGAGAGGGGAGAAGAAATTTCGGGATTATATTAAGCGAAGAGAGTATCTGCCAAATTATTAAAATTGCCGTTATTAAAGAAGAGCCGATTAATCTGTCGGCAATTCTCATATTATTTTTTTTCAATTAATTAAATCTCCTTTTATATGACTTATCCGACTTTTATCGGGCAAATAAAAAAGCACTTCGTATAAAGAAGCGCAAAGTAATAAAATGAGGCTTCCCTACGATGGTATAATCCATATCAGGTTCAAAGGGTTTTGCAAAAAGCAATCTCAGTAACTTAAAAGTCACACCCCCAGCAAGACGGTATATTTTTTAGTAAGCTTATAAGCAAGTAAATGATACTATATTTTTACTTAAAAATCAAGATGTGAATAAAAAATAAAAGGAGAGGATTATGTTAAAAAACAGGGTGAAAAAGTACACATTAAGACAATGCTTGGAGAAATATCTGCATTATCAGGAAAATGTTAAGAAAGTAAAGACTCATACCATACTTAGAAACAGGAGTGAATGTCGCATACTTGCCGCCATATTCGAGCCTGAGGGAAATAGTGTTTTTCCTTATCCTACGGATTATCATATATATTATATAGAAGAAAAAATATCAGGTACGGGAAAATCTGTAAAAACTCAAAATCATTATTTACAGAGCCTGAAAACCGTTCTTAGATTTGCTTATCAAAAAGAGATTATATCTACGCCGATACATCAAAAAATTACA
>CAUUFM010000129.1:0-3263 GCA_963544505.1 uncultured Lachnospiraceae bacterium
ACCCTTGCACCTATGATATCCGATATAAAATACTCGTTTTCCTTTAATTCCACCGCATCATTTCTGTCTATAATCAAATCCATACCCTTAAAGCCTATAACATCGTTTATATCATCATATCCGACAAACTTAACTATAGCCATATTTTTAAAAAATCTTACATTTTCTATTTCCGCCTCAAGCTCTCTTTTATTTCCCACGAGCCTTATATTTTTAAGCTTTTTAAATCTTAATACATCATCTGTGGTGGGAAAGACCTTAAGCTCGCCTTTTACACCGTGCGTATTGCTTATAACACCTACTCTAAATTCTTCCTGCATAATATTTCACCATAAATTTTAAAATCAAAAACAAAGCAGACTAATGAATATCACTAATCTGCTTAAAAGTAATTATCAACCTATTATATCAAGACCTATTTTTTCATTGTTTTTGATGGCAGCCACCTTGATAATGCTGCGCATTGCATTGGCTATTCTGCCTTGTTTTCCTATTACCTTTCCCATATCTTCCTCCGATACGTGCAGTTCGATAATAGTTATGTCCTTGTCCTGTCTTTGCGTAACCGTAACTTCATCAGGCTTATCCACCAATGCCTTAGCCATATCTTCCACTAATTTTATCATACGACCTCGTTTTCTGTATCAAAAATTAAAGTATTCCTGCCAATTTGAATATCTTTTCCACCCTTTCAGTAGGCTGCGCTCCGTTTGATATCCATTTTTTCGCCTGTTCCTCGTCTATATTATAAACACTTGGGTTAAAATTAGGATCGTATGTGCCGATTTCAGCAATGCTCTTTCCATCTCTTGCCGTCCTTGCATCCGCTACAACGATTCTATAAATTGGTGCTCTTTTCTTTCCCATTCTTCTAAGCTTAATTTTTACCATTTTTTAATAACTCCTCCAAAAACGAAATAATATTATAATTTTACTATTCTTAGAAAGGCAATTTCATTCTGCCTTTTTTACCTTTCATCATTCCCGACATCTGTTTCATCATCTTCTTTGATTGTTCAAATCCCTTCACAAGCCTGTTTACCTCTGAAATATCCACTCCCGCTCCTTTGGCTATCCTGAACTTTCTTGAGGGATTTAATATATCGGGGTTTTCTCTTTCTTTTTTTGTCATAGAAAGTATTATAGCCTCTGTCCTGTCAAGCTTGCCTTCATCTACATCTTCAAGCTGCTTTAACGCCTGTGAATTACCGCCCATAGGAAGCATACCGAGTATGGATTTAAAACCGCCCATTTTTTTCATTTGGTTCATACTTGTCAGGTAGTCATTAAAATCAAAACCGGATTTTTTAATCTTTTGTTCCAATTCTCTTGCCTTATTTTCGTCAATCTCGGATTGCACCTTCTCAATAAGACTTATTATATCTCCCATTCCAAGTATTCTTGATGCCATTCTGTCAGGGTGATACTCTTCCAAATCCGACAGTTTTTCTCCCATTCCTACATATATAATGGGCTTACCCGTAACGGATAGGATAGATAAGGCGGCTCCGCCTCTGGTGTCGCCGTCAAGCTTTGTCAAAATAACATAGTCTATACCGACCTTGTCATTAAAGGCATTAGCCGCAGTTACTGCGTCCTGCCCCGTCATTGCGTCAGCTACAAGGATAGTCCGGTATACATCAATCGAAGACTTAATAGAAGATAATTCACCCATCATTTCTTCATCAATGTGCAGCCGTCCGGCTGTATCTATTATAACTGTATTAAAGCCGTTATCTTCAGCATATTTAATTGCATTTTGAGCTATTAAGACCGTATCCTTGTGTTCTTCCCTGTAAATAGAAACTCCCACCTTTTCGGCATTTGTTTCTAATTGCGTAACGGCAGCGGGTCTGTAAACATCGCAAGCCGCTAAAAGAGTTTTTCTTCCTTTCCCTTTCAGTATGCCTGCAAGCTTTGCCACCGTGGTAGTCTTACCTGCTCCCTGCAAACCGACCGCCATAATGACGGTTATTTCATTGGTCGGCTTAAGCTCAAGCTTGGCTTCCTCGCCCATAACTTTTATCAATTCGTCGTTGACTATTTTTATAACAGTCTGCGCGGGATTTAACCCTTGAAGCACGTCCGTTCCGATTACTCTTTCTTCAATAGATTTGATAAATCCTTTGACCACTTTAAAATTAACATCAGCCTCAAGTAAAGCAAGTTTCACTTCTCTTAAAGCAGCTTTTACATCTGCTTCTTTAAGTACACCCTTGCCTCTTAAGGACTTGAATATATCCTGTAATTTTGTCGTCAGAGAATCAAACGCCATTTAAAACACTCCTTTAAGCGAACTGTCACCAAATAATAATATAGTAAATAGAAAGCTTTGTCAAGGGCTTCTATTAGGATTACATTCCCAAAACTTTCTATTTTTGTATAGTTTTGGGATTATATTCCTAAAACTTATTGATTTTTTTAAATTTTAGGCTTATAATCTTAATCGGAGGTGAAAGCTATGATGATTAACCGAAAAGAATATATGGCAAAGCTCCTTGCCGTAAAAGATAAAAAATTGATTAAAGTAGTCACCGGAGTTAGAAGATGCGGAAAATCAACGCTATTGCAGATGTTTCAAAACTATCTAAGAGAACAAAAAATATCGGAAAATCAAATCATAACAATTAATTTTGAAGATATTGATTATGAAGAACTTAGCGACTATAAAAAATTATATGAATATTTGAAACCAAAATTAATCAAAAATAAAATGTGCTACATTTTCCTTGATGAAATACAAAATGTCAAAAATTTCCCAAAAGCGGTCGACAGTCTATATATTAAAAACAATGTCGATATTTACATTACAGGCTCGAATGCTTATATGTTATCCGGTGAAATTGCCACACTCCTATCCGGTCGCTATGTTATGATTGAAATGTTGCCGTTATCTTTTAAAGAATATGTGGAAAGTACGGGAAATTCTCAAAATCTTCCCTTAAAATACAGAGAATATATCGAAAACAGCTCCTTTCCCTATGCTTTGGAATTAAAAGAAAATCCTTCCGCCATCTCGGAATATTTGGAAGGAATATACAATACCATCTTGATAAAAGATATTATCCATAGGAAAAACATTTCTGATACTATGATGCTTAAAAGTATCCTAAGGTTTATATTTGACAACATAGGCAATATGCTTTCTTCAAAAAAAATCGCCGATACTATGACCTCTGACGGTAGAAAAATAGATGCTAAAACAGTGGACAGGTATATAGAAGCTCTAATGGAAAGCTATATACTGTATCAGGCAAAAAGAT
>CAUUFM010000130.1:0-3192 GCA_963544505.1 uncultured Lachnospiraceae bacterium
ATTTTAAGCAATATAATGATAATTACGGACATAAGGCGGGTGATGAATGTATTACTGCGGTTGCATCGGTTTTTAAGAAAGTATGTGATAAAAATAAAAATATATTTTGTTGCAGGTACGGCGGAGATGAATTTGTAATGATTTATACCCACATTAATAGAAGCGAAATCGAAGAGATTATAAGGTTTATTAAAGATGGCGTTATCAGTCTTAATATCAGACACGATTATTCCGAGGCAACCGATATTATCACTGTTACGCAGGGTGTTTGTTACAGCTTCTTTGATTCCAATCATAGAATTGTCGATTATTTTAACAGGGCGGACGAAGCCTTGTATAAGGCTAAAAAACAATGCAGAAACAATTATAGAATAGAGGAGATATGAAAAGGAGATTTGTCATATGATTACAAATGCGCCGAGAGGGGTGGAGGATTGGTACAAGGACAGAATGTATAACAGGCGATACCTGGAAAACATTCTTAGAGAAAAGGCAAGAACATATAATTTTGAAGAGATTATCACCCCTATTTTTGAACACACGGTCTTATTTTCAAGAGGTGTCGGAGAAACGACCGATATTGTGCAAAAAGAGATGTACACCTTTACTGATAAGGGGGGAAGAAGTATTACATTAAAGCCGGAGGGAACTGCCGGAGCTGTCAGGGCCTTTGTTGAAAACGGCTTGCAAGAATATCCTCTTCCTTGCAAGCTTTTTTATATTACACCCGCTTTCAGATATGAAAAGCCTCAAAGCGGAAGATTAAGACAGCACCATCAATTCGGAGTGGAGATGATAGGCGCTTCCTCTGCCTTAGCTGAAATTGAGGTGATAAGCCTTGCTTATGAATGTTTGAAGGCTTTAGGTATAAATAAGGTGACTCTTAATATAAACAATATCGGTACTTATAAATGCAGAGATGAATATAATTTAGCTTTAAGGCAGTACTTATCGGGAAATAAGGACGGGCTGTGCAAGGTATGTCGGGACAGAATGGACAAAAACCCTTTAAGAATTCTTGACTGCAAGGAGGAGCTTTGCAAATCCGTCGTATCGGGCGCTCCTAAGATTTCCGATTTTCTTGATGATGAGTGTAACGAACATTTCAAAGCCTTAAAAAAGCTTCTTAAAGAATACGGTATTCCTTTTAAAAAAAATGATAAGCTGGTTCGAGGGCTTGATTATTATACCAAGACCGTGTTTGAGTTTGTTGATGATACGGGACTTACCGTGTGCGGAGGCGGAAGATATGACAATCTTGTGAAAGAAATTGACGGAAAAAAGGATTATCCGGCGGTGGGCTTCGGAATGGGACTTGAAAGACTGCTTGATGTGATAAAACGGCTTGATATAGAGCTTCCTAAAAGACCTGTTCCTGATATGTTCATAGGGCATATCGGAGATGATGCACCGGTATTAAAGGGTATTAAATTAGCCAAAGAATTAAGAGACAACGGCTATGTGGCGGAGATAGATACTATGGGACGCAGTGTCAGGGCTCAGATGAAGTATGCGGATAAGATAGGAGCAAGGTATATTGTGATCCTGGGAAGCCACGAGGTTGATGATAATATCGGTGCCGTAAAGAGAATGTCCACAGGACAGGATATTGTATCTGAGCTTGATATTGATAGTTTAAAGGAGATACTGAATGTTAGATAATTTAAAAGGTTTTAAAAGGACACATAGATGTACCGAGCTTTCAAAAAATGACATAGGCTTAAATGTTTCCCTGTGCGGTTGGGTAAATAAAAAGAGAAATTACGGCAGTCTGCTTTTTGTGGATTTAAGAGACAGAACAGGGCTTATACAGTTGATTTTTGACGGCGAGGCTGAACAGTCCTTATTTGAGAGGGCTAAAGAGTTAAGATCCGAGTTCGTTATAGCGGTTACCGGAACGGTAAGAAAGCGTGACGGAGCTTCAAATCCTGATATGGAAACGGGTGAGATTGAAGTAACGGTTGATTCTTTAAGAATTTTATCGGAGGCTGAGGTTCCGCCATTTAATATCTTTGATGCTGAAAAGACGAAAGAGGATTTGAGATTAAAACACAGATATTTGGATCTTAGGCGTCCCGAATTGGTAAATAAACTTATTATGAGAAATAAGATAGTAAATACCGCAAGAAACTATATGCAGTCGCAGGGATTTTTAGAAATAGAGACTCCCATTCTTATAAACAGCACTCCGGAGGGGGCGAGAGATTATTTGGTGCCAAGCAGGATTCATAACGGAAAGTTTTATGCGCTTCCGCAATCTCCTCAGTTGTTTAAACAGCTCCTTATGTGTGCCGGCTATGACAGATATTTTCAGGTAGCCAGATGCTTTAGAGATGAGGATTTAAGAGCCGACAGACAGCCTGAATTTACCCAGATTGATATGGAGCTGTCCTTTGTTGATATGGAAGATGTAATAGAGGTAAATGAGGGCTTATTAAGAGAGATTTTCAAGCAGATAAATGTAGAGGTTAAGACACCGATTAAAAGAATGAGCTATGATGAGGCTATGGACAGATTCGGTTCCGATAAGCCGGATACGAGATTTGATATGGAGCTTGTGTGTGCTGATGAAGCTGTTAAAAATTCAGGTTTTAAGGCATTCACGGACGCTATAGAAAATGGCGGAACTGTAAGAGGAATTACGGTAAAGAATCAGGCGAAAATGCCGAGAAAGAAGATAGACGCTCTTGTAGAAACGGCTAAAGGTTATGGGGCTAAAGGGCTTTCTTATATGGCATTTTCAGATGACGGAAGTGTTAAATCTTCTTTTGCAAAATTTATGAGCGACGATGATATACTTAAGCTGAAATCCTGTATGAAAGCCGAAAATTCCGATTTAATATTATTGGCGGCAGGTGAAAAATCATTAGTTCTTAATTTGATGGGGGCAATAAGGCTTCATTTAGGAAAAGAGCTTGGGCTTATTGACGAGTCTAAATTCAATTTCCTGTGGATAGTCGATTTTCCGTTGCTTGAATATTCCGAAGAGGATAAAAGATATGTGGCTATGCACCACCCTTTTACGATGCCTATGGACGAAGACATTCCTTTGCTGGATACCGAACCGCAAAAGGTGAGGGCAAAGGCTTATGATATTGTCTTGAACGGGTATGAGATAGGAGGCGGAAGTGTCAGGATTTTTGATCCCGATATACAAAACAAAATGTTTTCTCTGCTTGGATTTACACAGGA
>CAUUFM010000131.1:0-3174 GCA_963544505.1 uncultured Lachnospiraceae bacterium
AATACTTCTCCTCTTTTTATTAAAAAGGAGTCAAATAAATGCCCGAAGAAATATATGCGGTTCAGATGAAAAATATTGAAAAAATTTATCCAAACGGCGTAGCTGCGAATAAAAATGTAAATTTCAATGTAAAAAAAGGTGAAATTCACGCTGTCTTGGGTGAAAACGGTGCCGGAAAATCAACTCTTATGAAAATGCTGTTCGGCATAGAAGCTCCCACAAGCGGAGAAATTTTAATAAACGGAGAAAAGGTGAAACTAAGCTCTCCTGATGTTGCCATTTCAAAAGGGATAGGTATGGTACACCAGCATTTTATGCTCGTTCCAAGTCTTACAGTAGCTGAAAATATGGTGCTTGGAATGGTGCCGAAAAAATACGGTATTTTTATAGATTATGAGGCGGCAATTAAAATAACCGAAGAAAATTCTAAAAAATACAATTTATTTGTTGACCCTAAGGCAAAGGTGGCTGATATCCCTGTAGGAATGAAACAAAAAGTAGAGATTTTAAAAGCATTGGTACGCGGTGCCAAGATACTTATATTAGACGAACCTACGGCTGTCCTTACCACCCAAGAAACCGAAGAATTGTTTAAAGAACTTAAAACTCTGAAAGAACAGGGATATACCATTATATTTATTTCGCATAAGCTTCGTGAAATAAAGACTTTAACAGACAGGCTGACCATACTCCGTGACGGTATTTCTCAAGGAATTTATGAAACTGCCGATATATCGGAAAAAGAAATTTCACGACTGATGGTAGGCAGAAATGTTGAGCTTACTCTTGAAAAACCTCCCGCTAAGCCTAAAAACGTGATACTTAAAGTCAGAAATCTGACATATACAAATGAATGGAATAAGAAGATGCTTGATAATATTTCTTTTTCATTAAGGGCAGGAGAAATATTAGGAATTGCAGGTGTGGAGGGCAACGGTCAAAGAGAGCTTGTGGAAATTCTGTTCAACTTATCAAAACCGCAATCAGGCACAGTCAGCTTAAACGGCTTAAACACACTTAATTTATCTCACAAAAAACTTAGAGAAAATAAAACAGCCTTAATTCCGGAAGACAGAATGGTCTATGGAATAGCAGGCAGTGCAAGCATATCTGAAAATCTCATATCGGACAGGTTTGATAAAAAGGAATTTAATAACGGTATACTGTTAAATATGCGCTCAATAGAAAAAGAAAGTGATAAACTGATAGAGGAATACAAGGTCTTATGTAAATCAAGAACCCAACAAATAAAGATGCTCTCCGGAGGAAATATACAAAAGGTGGTGGTCGCCAGAGAATTTTCCTCAAATCCTATCTTTATTATTGCAGATCAACCGACACGAGGTATAGATGTCGGAGCTGCCGAATTTATACATAAAAAATTGGTGGAATTGAGCAGAATGGGCGCCGCCGTTCTTTTGGTATCTGCCGATCTTAATGAAATTTTACAGCTGTCCGACAGTCTTATGGTTTTTAATTCCGGACGTATTGTGGCAT
Source organism: uncultured Lachnospiraceae bacterium (assembly GCA_963544505.1). Taxonomy (GTDB): domain Bacteria; phylum Bacillota; class Clostridia; order Lachnospirales; family Lachnospiraceae; genus CAUUFM01. The sequence continues at coordinate 1,498 of CAUUFM010000131.1, forward strand.
ATTTTGATGATGTAAACGGACTTGATGATGTTTCTTTAGGAGAATTTATGCTTGGCATAAAATCTCAAAATGAAGATGATGTAAGGAAGGTGTGCTATGAAGAATAAACGAATATTTTTATTTGAAATATTTAGAGGTTTTATGGCAATAATTGTAGCTCTTCTGGTTGCCGCCATATTTATCTTTGTGACCTCAAAAAATCCGATGGAAGCTATAAAATATCTTCTTATAGGTCCGCTTATTTCATTTAAAAAAGGAGCTGTAGAGTTTAATTTAAACAGTTTTTATACCATTTTAGCCGCTATGATTCCTACAATATTTACAGGTCTTGGGGTTTGTGTAATGTTTTCCGCCGGAGAATTTAACTTAGGTGCGGAGGGCTGTGTAATGCTTGGCGGATTTTTGGGTGGAATAAGCGGAATATATTTTACAACCGGCACATTCCTTGACCCTATCATTGCGGTGCTTTTTGCAGCCTGCTTTTGCGGCTTAATAATGCTTATTCCTGCACTCGGCAAAATAAAATTAAATGCCAGTGAAATGGTATCCTCACTTATGCTGAACTATGTGATATTATATGTGGTAATGCACTTTTTAAGCTCAGTTTTTGCCGACAGAAGTCAAGGGGCTCTTATGACGCATAATTTTGCAGAAACGGCAAGAATTCCCAATTTGGTATCCGGAAATTCACATTTGACCTTCGGATTTGTAATTGCTATTATTTTTACCGTTATAACAGCATTTTTTATGTATAGGACAAAATGGGGATACCAGATAAGAATGATAGGTATAAATAAACAGTTTTCAAAGTATTCAGGAATGAAGGTCGGCGGTGTAATTGTACTTTCTCAGATAATAGGAGGCGTTTTATCAGGTATGGGCGGCTCTTTAGAAATACTTGGACGTTTTTCAAGCTTTTCCTGGCAAGAATTACCGGGATATGGTTGGGAGGGAATAACCATTGCAATCTTAGCTAAAAACAATCCCATTTTTGTACCGATAGCGGCATTTTTTATCTCCTATTTAAATAAAGGCTGTCAATTGATGAGTACCTATTGTGATGTCCCCTCTGAAATGATTGATATAATACAGGCTGTAATATTCCTGTTCTTTGCGGCGGAACAGTTTTTATCCAAATATCGCCAAAAATTAGTGGTAAAGTCCACTATGGAAGAGGTAGCGGCGGAAAATATTAAAAAAGAGGGGGTTTAAGAATATGACACAGATATTAAAATTTCTGATACAACCGGATTTTTTATTTTCAATAATAAGGATAACAGCTCCCATACTGCTTGCAACTTTAGCGGCTCTGATAGCGGAAAAAGCAGGTGTTACCAATATAGGACTCGAAGGAATAATGATGATTTCCGCATTGTTCGGAGCGTTGGGCGGATACTGGTTCAAATCTTGGTTCTTGGGAATGATGCTTGCAGCCGCAATCGGTATCTTAATAGGTATTGTAATGGCATTTTTCAGCTTAAATCTTAAAACGGACATTATATTATCCGGTATTGCGGTAAATATGATAGGTGGCGGCGGAACTATTTTTTTACTATACGCCTTTACTAAAGAGCGTGGAAATACCGCATCATTAAGCTCCACACAGACCCTTATTCCTACCATAAACATTCCTTTATTAAAAAATATTCCGTTCATAGGCGATGTACTAAGCGGTCA
>CAUUFM010000132.1:0-3137 GCA_963544505.1 uncultured Lachnospiraceae bacterium
AATATGATTGCTTCGTCAAATAACAATGTAAATGATGAATTTATTGATTATTGCCTACCCTTAATACAGGGCGAAACAAAGATAAAAACCGAGAATTCTCTGCCCTCATACATCTATATTAATTAGACACCCATCATTATAAATAGAAAGGAAAAATTTATGCCTAATAAAATTGATGATCTTTTAAATAAAGCGGGAGATAAGATAGACGATTCTCTGAAAAAGGAGAATATAGATAAGGTTACCGATTCTTTTAAATCCGCTGTCGGAAAAGCTGAAAATGTTTCAAACGATATATTGGGAGATTTTGCAAAAGCCATAGATTCGGCTATTGATAAAATATCCGGCAAAATAAACGGTAAAAAATAATAATTTTTATAGTCCATATATTTAAAAAATACTTGACTTATAAAGATATAAACCATATAATGTCATTTGTATGTAAAAAAGGAGGTGCTACTTATGAAATTAAATACAACTACCCCTAAAAGAAAACCCGGTCTTAGAGTTCACGGATTTAGAGCCAGAATGAAAACATCTAACGGACGTAAGGTTCTTGCAGCTCGTAGAGCAAAGGGAAGAGCTAAACTCACTATATCATAAAACCAAATAAAACTGAATTCGGATTTTGAATGAAAAATAAAGACTTTATAGCTGTATATTCAAATAGAAAATCTACAGCCGACTCTAATATGGTGCTCTACAAGCTCGATACCGAGCTTAAGAGCATAAGAGTCGGATATTCAGTCAGTAAAAAAGTGGGTAACAGCGTCGTTCGCCATAGGATTACAAGACGCTTGCGTGAAATTACTAAAGAAAGCTTAAAAGATGTTGACGGAAGCTTTGATTTGGTAATAGTTGCAAGAAATTCAGCGGCAAATGCCGACTTTATGCAACTGTCAAATTCGTTTAAAAAACTTTTTGGGCGAATTGATAAGATGAGAAATGAAAAAAATACTGATAGCAATAATTAAATTTTATCAAAAATACCTGTCGGGGCTGAAGTTGGGCTACTGCCCCTATTATCCAAGCTGCTCTGCCTATGCTCTTTTAGCTATTAAAAAGCATGGAGCTTTTGGCGGCTTTATTTTGATGTCATACAGAATTTTAAGATGCAACCCCTTTTCACACGGTGGATATGATCCTGTCCCTGACAAGCCTTATATAAAAATAAGAAGGATTAAAAACCAAACTTAGGAGGTAAGCTTTTGAAAGCAAATCTATTAACAAAACACACGGGAATTTTCCATATTTCGTTTATTTCAGCGTTATTAGGGGCGGTGATGAACGGTATTTTTATGTTTATGACAAACGCCTTTCATATATCCAATGTTTCCGCCGTAATAATACTTTTTACATTTGTAATATATATGATACTCACTCCGTTGACCTATCAACAGCAAAAATTTGCTATTTTACAAAGTAAAATGGGTCCTGAACTACAGGCGGTACAGGCAAAATACAAGGGCAAAAAGGATCAGGAATCCGCTATGCTTCTAAAAGAAGAAACTCAATTCGTCTACTCAAAATATGGAGTAACCACAATAGGCTCCTGCCTTATGCCTCTTATAAATATACTGATACTTTTCAATCTGCTGTTCGTTATTTATTCCATACCGGCATATATCACTCCGGTGGGTGATGCCCTAAGACCTCTTGCAGAAAAATTGACCTTTGACGACAAGGCGATTGCTTTATTAACAGATCTTGCAAAGGACATAAAATCATCAGCAAAGCCCAATTTTGCAAAGTTTGCAGAGTATGCCGATGATAAAAAGATAAACACTATAATAGATATGCTGTATATGTTGAGTCCTGCCGCTTGGAACAAGGTACATTCCGCATTCCCGGCAATTTCAACCACAATAAACGGTGTCGCTGTAGGTGATACTGTGGCTCATACCTCGCAGGTCGTTGGAAAAATGACAGATTTTTTCGGTGTAAATATTTCCGATACCCCGTTGAATCTTTTAAAAGCGAAGATGTATCAGGCTGTATTGTTTCCTGTTCTTGCCGCTGTCACACAGTTTGTCAATTTTAAGCTGACTCCGAAACAGGCAAACAGCGGTAATGCAAGCAGCGATCAGATGATGAAGAGTATGAATACAATGAACTATATTATGCCTATCTTCTCAGCCTGGTTCTGCCTGTCATTTCCTGTAGGTATAGGTATTTACTGGATAGCCGGTCCCTTGATCAGATGTATTCAGCAGGTAATAATAAATCATCACGTAAAAAAAATAGATATAGACTCTCTGGTCGAAAAAAATCTTGCAATAATAAATGAAAAAAGAGCTAAAGACGGTCTACCGCCTGTACGAGAGGCGACCTCCCTGCACAACGGTTCCGCCAAAAAAAATCCGAGCGGTTTTACGATAACCGAAGAGGGCAAAAAAAGAGCTGAAACTGCAAGAAAAAAAATTAATATAGATTCATCTGCATTTTATTCAAATGAGGCAAAAGAGGGTTCTCTTGCCGCTAAAGCCAGAATGGTGGAAAATCTTAATAAAAAAGACGTTTCAAAGACCGATTCAGGTGAAAAAGATGAGCAAGCCGGCGATAAGGAGGTAAAAAATGACTGATTTTATAACGGTAGAAGAAAAAACTGTTGAAGATGCCTTAACAGAGGCAAAAATTATCTTGGGTGCTGCCAGTGATGAAATAGAATATGAAATAATTGAACAGGGCAGCAAAGGCATTTTAGGAATTGGTGCCAAGAACGCTTTAATTAAAGCAAGAAAAATAGAAAAACACACGGAAGATACCGCAAAAAAAGAAACGCTTAAAACAGATGATACGATAAATACTGAAAATAAAATCAAAGAAACTTCAATAATATCTGAAAATGAAAATCATCAAAAAACCGACACGCCAATCCTGTCCGATACTGAAATAGACAATATAAAAAGTAATACCGATGCCTTTTTAAATACCCTTTTTTCAGACTTGAATATGTCAGTTAAGGTAGAGCAGAAATTTAACAATAATGACAATTCTCTTTTAATAGAATTATCCGGTGATGAGATGGGTCTGCTTATAGGAAAACGAGGACAGACCTTGGATTCATTGCAATATCTCACCTCATTGGTCGTAAATAAGGATATCGGCTCTTATGTACATATAAAGATTGATACGGA
>CAUUFM010000133.1:0-3084 GCA_963544505.1 uncultured Lachnospiraceae bacterium
CATCAAATCTTTGAGAATGTTTCAGAATATCCGCTCCCAATAGAACAGTCCTTAACATTCCTTTTATAGAACTTCCTGGGATATAAGCAAAACCGTAAGGATCTTTCATACATTCTAAAATCTGCGGTTTAATTCCTTTTTCCAGCGGAGTGTCCAAGCTTATAAAAAGTTTGTACTTTAAATATTGTTCCACCTCCTGTAAAGTAATGATTCTTCTATTATCCAATACCCACTTGCTTAAATCATCGTTAGATTTCAATAAAAAAGTTTCAAACTCTTTTTCTCTTCCCCTTTTTTTCATCTCCAAATATAAAGATACTGTATCCAAAACCCCTATATGCCGTCTTTCATTCAAAAACAAATATTCTTTTTTTAATATCTCGTTTCCGCTTCCAATAAAGATCGGGCTTAAAACAGTCAGCCTCATTTTATAATGCTTCAAATACTCTCTCATACATCTACCCCCACAAACAAAGGTTTGGCATAGCGATATACAGGATGTTCGCCATAGGAAGATACATCCACTATACCGCCTTTGTATTTTTTCGCAAAGCAGGAGCCGGCTGCAAAAACATATAAATCTTTTTTCCTTAAATATTCATCTGAATAACAATCAGAATAAACAAAGCCGCTTCGTTTCTGCAGGGAATACCCTTTACTCATACTTAACGTATCTTCCAACTCTTCTTCTTTGGGCAAAGATACGGATAATGTCATATAAGTATCAGCTGATGTATGAACTCGATTCCAAAGCTCCGCAGGCAATTCCCCCTGTTCTGCTATAAATCTTCCTTGACCTGATGAACGCTTCCCGCCTATTCCGGAATAAGAAAGTTGTTCTATCAGCTCTCCAATGAACTTAAGTGAATCCATATCCTTGGCTCCGACTATAATATATAATCCGTTGCCCTGATTAAAATAATATATTCCTACTCTAAAAGGCAGAGTTTCTTCCTGTCCTCTGATACGAGCCGATACCTTTACCTCTTTTTTCCCTAACTCATTGATTCCTCCCGTTTCTCCTTTATAACTTCCCTGCATATAGGAAGAAAATTTACTAATCGGGATATACTTGATTTTTTTAAGAGCTTTTATTTCCTTAGCATCCGGTATTTCCTGCTTATATTCCACATACATCATAGGTCTTGGCAAATAATACTCATTTTTGCAAAAAGGCAGAGCGTCCGATAAGAAAAAATCCTCATCTTCCGCTATATGATACAGTTTCTCTGCAAATTCAGCACCTATTTTTAATGCCTCCGTATAAAGAGCCGAGAACAGGGTATCCGCACAGAAGAAAAACTCCGTACTTTCTAAACTGTTCACCCCAAAATGTACACCGTAAGGAAAACAAAGCTTATACAATCTGTATTCCATACTTTCCTCCCTCACTCCTCTTTCAATGCCTTTTGAACGATTTCCTGACATTGATTTAAAATACCGTCATCCAAATCTCCTACTACAGTTTTTAAATTAATTTCCTTGATATTCACCTTTCCATAACCTCTGGAGCCGTGTCCTCCTAAATAATCATATTTCAACATTCTAAAACCGTCTGCCAATATTTGAATATCTTCTTCCAATTCTTCCCTGTTCTCTACTTCATAAATCATATTTAAGGCAAATTCCGTTCCTCTTATTGCCCTCTCTATCTGTCTTGGATTGGCTACAGCTGTCGCACGATTGATTGTATTCTCAACCTTAACCTCCGTCATATTTAAATCTCTATCTCTCAAAGCTTTTTCATTTGCCATAAACATATCATAAACCAACACTCTGCTATGCTTAATCGCTTTTTTTTCAGAACTTCCGAAAATCCGAAGTAATTTTTTATTATCTTTATTCGGCTCTGATGCAAACTCCTCATTATACTTCTTGGCTAATAAAGTCCTCAGCTTCCCCTTAAGCGAACTGCCGGGTATCATTGGAAGATTTGTTCTGACATCCTTAATAATCGGTGCATCCACCGCACCGATTGCAGCATAGGCGGTTGAACCTCCTATATGCATTCCCGTTACTACTTCTATGATTCCACTTATCTCTATTTTCGTATACATCTTTTTTCTCTCCTTTATAAATAAAAGATTTAGGTATTTATCATTAATATCCGATTTATTGTTTTTCTTATACATAAAAAATAAAAACATTTAATCTTTTCCACCGTAAAATTTATGAAATGCAACCAAAGCTTCCATATATCTGCTGAAAACCAAGTAGTTTTTTCTACTCTTCATCGCCTTTTTCAAATTAGCCAATATATCAGCCGCTTCCACAAGATTCTTCACTTTCTTTTCCCTTCCGGCTTCATATACAAACCTGACTCTTAAATATTCTATTTTCCCCTTTATTTCACTACTTAACTCTTCTTCTGAATAATTAAGCAAAACATTATAAATATCAGCGGTCATAGACAATAAATTACGAATCTTGGATGTAGTAACAAGATTGTTTGAATCTGTTCCACCCTTAGTCAATTCTTTTATCACCTCTTCCGCCTTATCCACATAATTTTCTTCATCAATAACAACATTTTTTTTATTATTCACATATCCATTTCTATCATTATGGTTACTCACGATTATTCCTCCCTTTTTCTGTTTATATACACATATAAATGAATCGCTGTCTTTAGCTCTCTTCTATCCTTCTCAATCTTTATCCAATCAAACATTTTTTTTGAAAATTCTTTATATTCGTCATAGTAAGGACTTTTCTTTTCAGGTTCCAGTCTTGAAATTAAATATACATACCTGGCAAAATTAATTCGATCCTCCTGATTTCTTATCAACTCCAAAATCCTGTAAAGAAATGAATTTCCTCTATCCTCCACCTTATCAAAAAAATTATGAAGAAGCTTATATTTATCATTTAAAACACTTTTCTCAAATACTTCCCAGGAATAAGTTCCATCATTAACGGAGCTGTCCATATCAGAAATTTTATGTCTGCAACCGTCTTCAAAAACAGTTACGGCATTTTTATTCGGATAGCTTTTTGACTCATCTTCCAGTTCCGCCACTTCATCAGCTATCACACTGATAGGATAGGTATCCGAATACAATCCTATTCCGGCAGAAATAGTCA
>CAUUFM010000134.1:0-3054 GCA_963544505.1 uncultured Lachnospiraceae bacterium
GATAAGCCAAAATTCGGAATTCAGAATTTATGCCGGAATTATTTTTGCACTGAAAGTATCTCTGAATGAAGGTCATTCTTATTTACCGATAGAAAGGCTTAAAAGTGATGCTTCAAAGCTCTTGGAACTCGATATTGATGATATTGAACATTATATAAAAGAGCTTATATTCGATAAAAAACTGGTGGGAAAGATAGAAAACGGGATATCCAAAATCTATCTGCCGTACATATTTTATATGGAAAAAAATATTGCAATAAGGCTCTCGGATCTTAATTTAAAATACGATGTGGACGAAGAAAAGCTTTTAGAAAAAATAGACCGAATACAAAAAGAAGACAATATAATTCCCGATAAAATGCAGACGGAGGCTGTATTAAAGGCATTAAAATCAGGACTGCTTGTGATAACCGGCGGTGCCGGAACAGGCAAAACCACAGTGCTTAAAACAATAATAAAGCTGTATGAAAATGATGGACTTAATGTCTCTTTGGCGGCACCTACAGGCAGAGCGGCAAAAAGAATGACAGAGGCGACAGGAAGAGAAAGCCTTACCGTGCACCGTCTTTTAGAGGCAAGAGGCTCCGATAATGAAAGCAGTGTTATTTTTGACAGGAACGAGGACAATCCTTTAGAATCAAGGCTCATAATAATAGATGAAATGTCTATGGTGGATCTTCCTTTGATGAACAGCCTGCTTAAAGCAGTTCCCATAGGTTCACGTCTTATCTTAACGGGAGATGCAAACCAGCTCTCATCTGTCGGGGTGGGCAATGTCTTAAACGATATAATAAGCTCTGATAAAATAGAGGTAATAACCCTAAAAAAAATATTCAGGCAGTCCAAAAACAGTAATATAGTAACTATGGCTCACGATATAAATAAAGGACTTTTAATAGAGCCGAAAATTTTAGGTTCCGATTTTATTTTTCTTGAAAGGACTGAAGCCTACAATCTTAAAGTGACCCTTTTAACGATGATAATGAGCAAGCTGCCTAAGGCATTTGATATAGACGCCTTTGATATTCAGGTTCTATGCCCTATGAAAAAAGGACAGGTGGGGGTGGAGGAAATGAATAAGCTGTTACAGTTTAAACTGAACCCTCCCGATGATGAAAAATGCGAGCATATATCGGGTGAAACCGTTTATCGTGAGGGCGATAAGGTAATGCAGGTGAAAAACAACTATCAGATAGACTATGAGATAAGAAGCAAAAGCGGTTTTATTTCTGAAAGAGGCAACGGAATTTTTAACGGAGATCAGGGTAAAATACTTAAAATCAATCGCTTTTCATCTACTATGACCATACTTTTCGACTATAACAGATATGTGGAATATCCCTTTAATATGCTCGAACAGCTGGAGCTTTCATATGCCATAACCGTTCATAAATCACAAGGCAGTGAATTCGGTGTTATAATATTGCCGCTGTTTGACAACAGCAACCTCTTAATGACACGAAATATTTTATATACCGCCATTACCAGAGGGAAAAAATGTGTATGTATATTGGGGCGAAAAGAAGTATTTTATAAAATGATTGAAAATGTTGGAGATTTTAGGAGGTTTTCTTCACTTGATGAAAGGATTAGAGAGTCGGAAAATATTAGCAAAAGTAATGGATATTTTTTATCCTGAGCGAAATTTTATCACACACAGCGTATATAACGGCGAAAAAATAAGGTTAAAAAATATAGTCAATAAGAATTACTGTTTAAAATGCGGCAGATTAATCGGAGATGATGACAAGGATTTTTGCTTGGAATGTCTGAATAAAAAAAGATATTTTGATAGAGGGGTATCCTTATCCCTATACGATAAACAGATGAAAAAATCCATACTTATGTTTAAGGACGGCTTCAGATTCGAATATGGAAAACGCTATGCAGATGAGCTTTATAAGGAGCATAAAGAGTTTTTTGATAATATTTTTATAGATATTATCATTCCTGTGCCTATTTCAAAACAGAAATTAAGAAAAAGAGGTTATAATCAATCGGAGGTAATCGCCGCAAGATTGGGAGAATTGCTTCATAAAGAGGTGAAAAGCGATATAGTAAAGAAACTTTCCGCAAAGGAGCAAAAGACATTAAGTGCCGAAAACAGAAAAAAGAATTTAAAAAATGCTTTTATTTTATGTTATGATATAGTACAATCAAAGAGAATATTACTGGTAGATGATGTTTTTACTACCGGCAGTACTATAGATAGCCTGGCAAAGCTTTTAAAAGAAAAAGGTGCTGCAAAAGTTTATTTTTGTACTGTTTGTACAGGAAGTGGAGATTTTTATGCTTGATGAAGAAAAATTAAAACTTATGACCTATCTTGCAAAAGAGGAAAAGAAAAGCTCTTTACAAAAAAGTATCCTTATTGTGAGAACATATCGAAGTGATTATTTGATAAGAAACGGAATTTTATCTTTTATAATAGGTACTATGCTGTTCGGTATGTTTTTTATGATTTATGCCGTAAGGCACTTGGAAAAGGTCAGTCTTGCCATATTTACAGACAGCTTTATGACATTTTTCAGCGAATTGATGTTAAAATATGCCGTTTTTATTTTGATTTATTTGGGAATCAACATAATTGTATATAATATAAAATACAGTATAAGCTATGACAGATTTATGAAATACAGACGATTTCAGAAAAAATTGTTAAGGCTTAATACGCGGGAGGATATAGATGATAATAAAGCTACATGAGATGCGAGAGCTTGTAAAGGCATATTATGCAAGGTTTTCCGTATATATAGACCCTGCATTAAAAGGGATTTCAGCCTTTATTTTATACACCATAATAAATATGTGGCTCAATTTTTCAAAGCCCCTTTCCAATCCCTTTATTATGCTGTTGCTGGCACTCTTTTCTGCAATTTTTCCTTGGAAATTTATATCGTTTGCGGCAGTTTTGATAATGCTCATACATCTAAAGGCGGTTTCTATTTATTATGTGATATTGGTGGGTTTTTTGCTTATATTGATGTACCTTGTCTATTTTCATTTTTCGGTGGAGAGAGGTGTTTTACTTGTAATTACACCTATTTTATTTTT
>CAUUFM010000135.1:0-2993 GCA_963544505.1 uncultured Lachnospiraceae bacterium
CAATTCCGAACCTTAAAAATGCCATTGCAAATGCTATGATACAGGCGATTAAAACCCTAAACCTCTTAAAAATTTTTAAATTTTTGCTTTCCACATACATTTTGTATCCTCCTTGTTATTGTTTTTGCCATTGCTGTTTTATCTCTATATAATTCTACAATAAATTTTCAAAAACAAAAACACGAAATATGTCATTTAAAGTGGCAGAATTGGTACTTGACAAATTGATTGTTTTAATAATTACACGATTTTAAGCCAAATCAAGTTCAAAATAAAACATAACTCCGTTTTTATAATTCTCCACTCCGTAAGCCTGATTATGCCTGTTCATAATATTTTTTACTATTGACAGACCTATTCCGCTACCGCCGAACTGTCTGTTTCTGGCTCTGTCCACCTTAAAAAATTTATCCCACAGCCTGTCCAAATCCTGCTCCGGAATCAAATCCCCCGTGTTAAATATCTCAAATCTGAATTTATCGCCGTTTTTTCTTAAAGTAATGACTATAACGCTCTCTTCATCATCAACACTCTTAACGTGATCTATAGCGTTTGTAATATAATTGTTTATTACCTCTTCTATTTTAAATTCGTCCCCCCAGCCGCATTTTACATAATCTGAAACAATCAGTTTAAGGTATGTTCCCCTTTGTTGCAAAGAATATTCGTATTGATTTGATATATTTTTCACCAGACTTATCATATCTATTCGTTTCATATTCAGCTTTTCAGAATCAAGTTCGAGGTAGTTGAGGCTAATCAACTTTTTTATCATATCGTTCATTTTACCGGCTTCATCTATGATTACGTCACAATAAAACTCTCTGCTTTCAGCATCATCATTTATAAATTCTTTAAGCCCCTCCGCATAGCCCTGAATCAACGCAACAGGGGTCTTTAAATCGTGTGACACCGCAGAAACAAATTCACTCATTTTACGCTCATTTTCGTCTTTTGCCTGAATATCCTCTTTAAGAGATAAATTTAAGCTTTTAAGCTCACTTATTGTGTTTTCAAGTACCTGCGACAATTTATTGAAATTTGCTCCCAAAACACCTATTTCATTATCTGATCTGATATCAAATTTTGCATCAAAATCAAGATTTATCATTTTTTCCGAAATCTCCGTAAGCTTTATTACAGGTCTTGTAATTACTCTTGTTAAGAACCAGATGAGTAAAAAAGATAACGGAATTATCATCAAAAGAGAATATCTTGTAAATTGAATTGATAAGAAAACGTGTCTTTTAATTGCTTTTAAATCTGTTCTAAGAACAAATGTGTCCTCCGATTCTGGCTTGCTTATAAGCTCCATATAACTGCTGTCCGACAAATTATCATTATAACAATGAATTATATAATCATCGCTTTGCTCCACAATAAACCTCTTTTTATAGTGGCTTTTAAAAATTCTTTCAAACATTTTATCAGACTCTTTTTCCTCTAAACTGTCTCCGCTAAATACAACTACTGAGCCTGATGATGTAAATAAATATACGGAAATTCTATTTGCAGAACACATTTTTAACAAATTTATATATAGAATGTTCCCTTTTCCGTTAATTATAAAGCTTTTAGAATTCGGGCTTTCCACCGTATAGTCAAGCAGCTCCTTTACCATATTATGAGCTATCTGCAACTGTCTTTTAGTCCTATCAATAAAAAACCTTTCCATAAAAAAGCTTGTAAAGAATTGACTTATTAATATTATCAAAACAGTCAAAGCCATAAAAACAAGTGATACCTGTAATTTAAGAGATGACCTGATTCTTTCTATCATAGATTTTATACCGTTTCAAATTTATACCCTATGCCCCAAATAGTCTTAATATATGAGCCTTTCTTATTAAGCTTGGAACGCAGTTTTTTTACGTGTGTATCAATGGTTCTGGCATCTCCGAAATAATCATAGTTCCAAACGTTATTAAGAATTTTTTCTCTATTTAAAGCAACTCCCTGATTGGTGGCAAAATATAACAGCAATTCAAATTCCTTGAAGCTTAAATCTATGTTTTCTTCATCAATAGTAACGGTATGAGCAATCTTATTTATTATAATTCCGCCGACATCTATAATATCGTCCTTGCCGTTTTCTCCTAAGCTGCGCTTTAATATGGCATTAACTCTGGCTACCAGAATTTTAGGGCTGAACGGCTTTGAAATATATTCATCTACACCTATCTTAAAACCTTGCAGCTCATCTCTTTCTTCACCTCTTGCCGTCAGCATCACTATCGGAACGTCCGATGCCTCTCTGATTTCTTTGCAAACCTCAAATCCGTTAATCTCAGGCATCATAACATCTAAAATAATAAGAGATATGTCCTTATGTGAATAAAATATATCAAGAGCCTGTTTTCCGTCGGCAGCTTCAATTATTTCATAATCCTCTCTGACCAAAAAATCTTTCACAAGCTTTCTCATTCTGCTTTCATCATCAACTACCAATATTTTTAATTTTTGCATTAGATTATCCTTTCAAAAAATCCCTTTAATTTAGATTAAATTATCATACAAAAATGTTGATTATGTGAAAAATCAACTTTTTTGGGCATTTTTATTGACTTTTAAATAAAGATATTATATAGTAAAATAACATTTCGGGCTTGTCAAGGTTTCGACGGGAGTACTGAAAAATATATAGCCGTTAGCTGCGGGTAAGCTTAAATGCCCAACTTAAATATAAATGCAAAAGAAAATAGCGTAGATTACGCATTCGCTGCCTAATTAACGGCAGCTGTCGCCCCTTTGTCGCTCACTGCAAAGGATAGCGGCATCATCTTATGTGAGGAACTGAACGGAGAATGTCTAAGCTCTGTTCAAGCTTATAGACTACCGAATGTATCAGCCTGTCCTTAGGCGAATACATAAGGGAATATCAAAATAAGGACTGTAACGGGAGAATTATATTTGAATGTGCTTTCGGACACGGGTTCGATTCCCGTCAGGTCCACTTAATTCTAATATCCGAACTCTTTATTATTTTCGGATAT
>CAUUFM010000136.1:0-2976 GCA_963544505.1 uncultured Lachnospiraceae bacterium
ACACTTACAATATCACCTCTTAAAAGCTTGCTGGATAATCCCGCCGCATAGTTTTGGACAGTGACCGATATGGCGTATTTGTTATCCGGAATATCATTTAAATATAAATCCTGTTCCACAGGAAGATCACTTAAAGACTCTTTTACAATGTACATTTCAGGATATAAGGCAGCCTTTGCATATTTTCCTATAACTAAATTTTTATCCCTGATTATCTTATTTGAAATATTGAAAATACCGATTTGTACAATTTCAATGTCCTCATTTCTTATTAACGCTCCCGCCTTTATCGGTCTTCTTACCTTAATCACCTCTCCTTTTTTCTCAAGAGCGGAGGAATATATCGGAGTTAATACAAAGCTGACCAAAAGACCTGCAATGATTGATAAAATACCGATAAAAATATGACTTTTTACTATTCTTTTCAAAATAACACCTCCTTATATAAAATATGAAATTAAATATCCTACAGACAAATAAGGTATCATTGGCACCTCACCTTTCTTTCCGAAATTTATAAGTATCATTAAAATTAGCCCTATAATAACTCCCAAGACCGATACTTCAAAGCTCAAAAATATACTGTTTGCAAACATAAATTTAATATCTCCACCGCCTATAAAATCAAGCTTCAAGGTTAGGACAAGTATAAACAGTGTTTGCAAAACTGCATATAACAGATAAAAGTATAAACAAGAATTGAAAATTCCATATTTTATAACCGCCATAATAATTATTATAATATTTACAATATCCTTGATTTTTCTGTATTTTATGTCATAAATTGAAGAAAATAACAGTATACCCGAATAAAAATAAAGCATTAACCCCTGAAATTAAAACCCTCTTTTATCTTATTTGTTAAAGTCGGCAATATTGTGTCCTTTGTGATGGCATATAATCCTGCTAAAAATGCAAGACCGATAACCACCGCTAAAATATATTTAAATGATTCATCTAACCAATTCCCGCTATTATCCGTTAATTTCTTCTTCATATTTTTTGAAACCTTTTGTAATTCAAGCTCAATATATGTCATAAATCCTATGTATGTATTATCCATCTTATAAAAAATATTTTTTAACTTACTCATAATCAATCTCCTGTCAAAATTTAATAATATTTACCACAGTCCTAACAGAATTGCTAATCCTTTAATCCCCCGTAAATACGAGCGCAATCATTATTCAAGGATTTTGGCGTATAACTTATGCTTCGTTATTTTCGATATCTTGTGTAATTAAAGAAGATAATTTAGATGTCAAAAAAATATTCTTATATTTTAAATTATTTTTTGTAATAAAAGTAAATATATACTTTTGGAAAATATTTTATCGTGTCGCTCCCCTCTCATAATGAAAATCAGGCTGTGGTTATTCAATTGTCAAAGAACAAAAATTATCTATTTAGAATTTTATCTAATAGCAAATTAAATTTTATAAATAATTTATCAAAAAAATTGCCGTCATCAGTATCCGATTCGGTAAGCTCCTGTTCATAAAAGCTGTTTTCTTCTATTTTAATTTTTTCTATTTGCTTTAACTCTTTATTACTTCTATAATATTTGTTTACAGCTCTTTCAAGGACATTCCCTATAAAAAATCTATCCCGAATAACATCATTATTCAGCTCCTTTATAATCAATTCACATTTTTTATCATCTTTATTTACATTATTCTGAAAATAACTGATTAGGCTCTTTAAATCTTCTTTTAAATCATTTTTTACATAAGGAATATAGCAAAAGTAAAAGCTTTCTTTATTCGGATCAACAAAAATGCACTCCTCTTTCAGTAAAATACAGCTCTCATCTAATAAAAATTCATTTATTGAAACCACCGCCATTAATAAAGATTGCAAAAATTGAAAAATAAATGAATAGACTATATTTTCCTGCTCAACATACTCCTTTATGGAAACCTTCTGAGTGGTATCAAACAAATAGTCTATTTTATTGTCAAAAACTTTAAAACTGAATTTCAGTAAATTGGAAATATTATTTTCTGATAACATTTTTAATTGAAATTTTGTCAGGTTTGATAAATCAAAACCGTCGAATCTGACATAACTGTTTTGTAAATCTCTTTGAATTTTCATATTTATCCTCTTAAACATAAACAGACTATTCTTTTCCCGATTGATTTTTAATAATATTAATAATATCAAGAGTCAGCTTTGTTTTCCTGATTATATCTACAGCGTTTTTCCTTACTGCCGTACCTTTTTCATTAATCCTAAAAAATCTATCACTGTTTAAGAACGGAACATAATTATAAGATTTTGCTTTGATTTTAGAAATTACAAGATTATTATAAGTCTCCATTGAAGCTGTACCGTAAAAATACCCTGTCAACATATTTTTACTACTGTTAAATCCGTTGTATTCATTTATTTTTTCCAATAAATCTTCCTTATTACAAGAGCATATCGATATAGCCCCGCCGTACGCTTTAGCTGAAATTATTACTCTTCCGTGAAGAAAAAACAAAATATAAATCAATAATATAACCATACCTAAAACTATAGGAAAAAGCATAGAGGCTTCCACAGTCAAATAAGCTTTTAATTTATTTTTTCTAATAAGGAAATTATATAAGCGATTAAAATTGAAGGTAGAAACGGAACGCTGTCTTTTAATTTTTTCTTTCCAAAAATCCATAAACCTCCCACCAAACAAGAATTTATCATTAGACTTATGAGCAAAATTTTTGCTCCAATCCAAAATGAAAATGCAAGAAACAACATAGTAAATATCAGGCTGTCGCCATATCCCAACAACTCCTTGCTGATATATGAAAACAGAATAAAAATCAGACTGAACATCGTATCAACTAAAATATCGGATAAGGTAGGTTTCATTAAAATCCTGAAACTGATTGAGCAAACGATTCCGAAAAATACCAATATCTTACTGATACTCATAGCTTTTATATCCTGATAAGTTGCAATAAGCAATATAATAAGTATTATAAATTT
>CAUUFM010000137.1:0-2975 GCA_963544505.1 uncultured Lachnospiraceae bacterium
TATTTATGCTGATAGAAATATTTATATTTTATTTTTTGAGCAAGGTAAAAAAAGTTGACCGAAACTATTAAATATTTTATAATTAAAAAATATTATGTTTAGGAGATAATATGATAGTAAATGTTGGATTCGGGAATTGTATTAATTCGGAAAAACTGTTGGCTGTTCTTTGGACTGATGCCGCTCCTGTTAAAAGAATGATACAGATGTATAAAGAAAAGGGACGATTATTTGATGCTACAGCAGGCAGAAAAACAAAGTCGGTTCTTTGTTTGCAAGATGATGTTTGTGTTTTATCCGCATTACAGCCGGATACTTTGGCAAAGAGATTTAATATGGACAGAGTTTCATATGATATAGATCCGATAGAGGAATTTGAAGAAGAGTGAATTTAGGAGAATTAATATGTGTGATAATAAAGGAAGCTTGATAGTGATTTCGGGATTTTCCGGTTCCGGAAAAGGCACTATAGTCAGTGAATTGATTAACAGATATGACGGTTATGTGGTTTCGGTTTCAGCAACTACCAGAAAGCCGAGAGAAAATGAAATATATGGTATGCATTATTTTTTCAAAACCGAATCGGAGTTTGAGCTTATGATTGAGAGGGGAGAGCTTATAGAGTATGCAAGATATGTGGACAATTATTACGGCACTCCTAAAGAATATGTGGAAAATATGTTGAAAGCGGGTAAAAATGTCATTTTGGAAATAGAAGTGATAGGTGCAAAGAAGATAAAGGAGCTTTATAATGATGCCGTAATGGTTTTTG
Organism: uncultured Lachnospiraceae bacterium; assembly: GCA_963544505.1. Lineage (GTDB taxonomy): Bacteria > Bacillota > Clostridia > Lachnospirales > Lachnospiraceae > CAUUFM01. Next base: position 773 of record CAUUFM010000137.1, read on the forward strand.
TGATGCCGCCAAATATAGCTAAACTCAAGGATAGGCTTGAAAACAGAGGCACAGAAGATGAAAGCGTTTTGAAACAGAGATTGAACCGCTCAAAAGAAGAGCTTGAGTACACAAAATATTATGAATATATCCTGATAAATGATAAACTGGATTTTGCGGTGGAGGATATGCATTCTATTGTCTGTGCACATAAGCATAAGATGAAATTTAATGAAGAGTTTTTGCGTAAAATCAAAAGTGAATTGGACAGAGTTTAATATATAGAGGAGGGAAATATGTTACATCCATCTTATACTGATTTAATTAAGGTTGCAAATGAGGGGGTTGATAAGGAGAATCCTTTAATAGTGAGCAGATATTCTATTGTTCACGCTACCGCAAAAAGAGCCAGACAGATAGTTGATGAAAGAAAAGAGGAAGAGGCTCAGGCTACAGATGTTAAGAAAAACGGTGTTGATAAAAAAGCCTTATCCGTGGCTGTTGAGGAGATTGAAAGCGGTGGAGTGAAAATAGTAGGTTGATTTAGGAGGGATTATGTCTAAAATTATGTATTCAAGCACGAGAGATAAAAATAAGGCTTCAGTTTTTCCGTCCGTTGCAATAATAAAGGGTATAGCAGATGACGGAGGACTGTTTGTGCCGTCTTATATACCTAAGATTGATTTGTCGTTTTCGGAACTTAAAAATTTAGATTATAAGGGCTTGGCAGGTATTATACTGGGCAAGCTTTTTATGGATTTTTCTAATGAAGAAATCGATTATTGTGTGTCAAACGCATATAACAGTGAAAAATTTGGCGAGGATATAGTCAAAATAAGGACTTTTGATAATGCGAGTTATTTGGAGCTGTTTCACGGAAAAACTCTTGCGTTTAAGGATATGGCACTTTCCATTTTACCGTATTTGATGACAACTGCCGTAAAAAAGAACGGTCTTAAAGAAAAGATACTTATTCTTACCGCTACATCGGGGGATACCGGTAAAGCGGCTCTTGAGGGCTTTGCAGATGTTGCCGATATTGATATTATTGTGTATTATCCGAAAAACGGTGTGAGCAACATTCAGGAATTACAGATGATAACACAGGAGGGGAAAAACACCAAAGTCATCGGTATAAACGGTAATTTCGACGATGCACAGGGTGCAGTAAAGCAGATTTTATCCGATGAGAATATAAAATATGAGCTGAATAAAAGAGGCTATATTTTCAGCAGTGCCAATTCCATAAATATAGGAAGACTTGTTCCTCAGATAGTTTATTATTTTTATAGTTATGCACGATTATTAAGCAATGGTGTAATTACTGACGGTGACAGGATAAATATTTGTGTGCCTACGGGAAATTTCGGAAATATATTAGCCGCTTATTATGCTAAAGAGATGGGTCTTCCTGTGAATAAGCTTATTTGTGCCTCTAATGAAAATAATGTTTTAACCGATTTTTTTAACAGCGGTATATATAACAAAAACAGAGAATTTTTTACGACAAATTCTCCGTCTATGGATATTTTGATATCCAGTAATCTTGAAAGATTGTTATACCATTTAAGCGGAAATGATACGAAATATGTGTCGGATTGTATGCAGGCTCTTAAAACGGACGGAAAATATGCGGTAAATGATAAAATAAGGGCTTCATTAAATAATTTTTATGCGGATTTTGCAAGCGAATCCGAGATGAAAAAAGAGATTAAAAGGGTTTATGACAGGTATAAATATGTAATTGATCCTCATACTGCCGTTGCGTCCTGTGTTTATGAAAAGTACAGAAATAAAACCTCCGATAATCTTCATACGATTATTGCATCTACCGCAAGTTTTTATAAGTTTTTCAGAACGGTTTATGAGAGTTGTTTTGACGGTTACGACGGCAAGAAAGATGATTTTATTCTGATTGATGAGATTTCAAAATTAACCGATACCGTTGTTCCCGATGCAGTAAGACTGCTTAAAAATAAAAAAATTCTTCATAATTCGGTGATTGACAAGGATAGGATTGTAAAGGATTTTTTGACATCTATTACTTTACCGCCTCGAACTTTGTTAACATAATTTACTATCCTGATTTTCAGTCTTTATTACATATCGTTTTTCGGTATTCTTTCGGTGACTGATGATAGAGCTTTCTAAATGCAATGGAAAATTTTCCGGCATTGCTGTAACCTAAATGTTCGGCAATTTTAGTAATCGGAAATGTCGGTTG
>CAUUFM010000138.1:0-2927 GCA_963544505.1 uncultured Lachnospiraceae bacterium
TTCGGAACATTAAGCAGCTGATGCTTTGATTCATCTGAATAGGTAACCACACCCATTTTAAATACATCGGAAGCTCCCGCATTTTCTACGATATTATTAGCTAAAAGCCCTCCGGTACAGGATTCGGCAACCGCCAGTGTCTGACCCTTTTTCCTTAATAAATCAAGAACTACAGACTCAATAGTGGCATTCTCATCATCTGAAAATATATGCCTTTCAAACCTCTTTTTAAGCTCCGTTTCTACAGGTTCAATAAGCCTGATCGCATTTTCTTTATCATCTGCCATAGCACTTATTCTGATATCCACTCCGGCGACCTTTGCATAAATAGCGACTGTAGGATTTTCACTTTTAAGCAAATCAAATATCTTGGTTTCAAGAACACTTTCCGATATATTACATAATTTTAATGTCCTTGAATATATCAAACCTTTAAACCTTGATCTGATATATTTTTCTATATCGCAAAACATAGGTTCTAATTCAAAAGGGGGTCCGGGCAATAAAATATAAGTCTTACTCCCCTTTTCAACTATCATTCCCGGTGCAGTACCGTTATGATTTTCTACTATAATTGAGTCCTTTATCACCATAGCCTGTCTTAAATTATTCTCAGTCATTTTTATATTTCTTGAATTAAAAAACGCTTCAAGCTTGTCTTTTATCTTATCATTTAAGATTAAAGGCATCTCTAAAAATGATGACAGCCCCTCCCTTGTCATATCATCAAGCGTAGGCCCTAACCCTCCTGATAAAATAATAATATCACTTCTGTCTGAGGCAAGCTTTAAACTGTCTACAAGCCTTTGCATATTATCTCCGACAACCTGATGGTGATACAGATTAAGCCCCAAATCTGCACATTTTTTTGCTAAAAAACAGGAATTTGTGTTTACTATGTTCCCCATTAAAATCTCTGTTCCCACATTAATAATTTCCGCTACCATTTTTCTCCTTTACACCTTATCATCTAAAATTACATTTTTATTTTTATAAATATATTCAATCAACGAAACCACTGTAAGTGCTACCGTCAAAATTATAAAAACGTTTTCAAGTTGCACCGCTCCTTTTATTTGTATAAGCAAAATAATCATAGTAATCATAGTACAAACGGTTTTAAATTTCCCCATCATACCTGCGGCGATTACTTTGCCGTCACCTACCGCAACCAGCCTGAAACCGCTTATTATAAATTCTCTTGCTATTATTATCTGCAAAGCAAGACTTGGAAACCTGCCGTTGTCCATAAGACAAATCATAGCCGAAACTACAAGGAGTTTATCCGCCAAAGGATCCATAAATTTACCGAAATTCGTAATAAGATTATATTTTCTGGCAATATATCCGTCAAGAAAGTCGGTAAAGCTGGCTATACAGAATATGGCTAATGCTATATACCTGTCAATATCTTCCCCGAAAATATTCACAGACATAAAAAATACAAAAAAAGGTATCATTATAACTCTAAGACAAGTGAGTTTATTGGGTAAATTCATTTAAACAACCTCCGTAGCTATAAAATCATAATCACTATACTTTTCTATCTTCACCTTTATTTTATCTCCGCTATTTAAAACCCTGTCGGAATTCACAAAGATAAGAGAGTCCACATCAGGAGAATCGGCATAAGAGCGTGCCACATAGATATTATCATCTGCCAAATATCCGTCAACCAGACAGTGTAGCGTCATTCCAATCCATTTTTTATTAAACTCTTTAAGCACCTGCCTTTGAGTCAGCATAAGCTCCTCCTGACGTCTAAGCTTCGTATCTTCATCTATCTGGTCTGAAAATGCGGCAGCCCTTGTACCCTCTTCCATAGAATAGGTAAAGACTCCCACGTGGTCAATCTTAACATCTTTTAAAAATTCAATCAATTCTTTGTGCTGTTTCTCGCTTTCTGTCGGAAAACCGGTGATTAAAGAGGTTCTTAAAACTATATCGGGCATAGCCTGTCTTAACTTGTTTATCACGGCTGTTATGCCGTTTTTATCTATCTTTCTGCCCATAAGCCTTAAAATTTCGTCATTACAATGCTGTATAGGCATATCCATATAATGACAAATCTTGGGATTATTTGCCATACATTCTATAAGCTTATCATAAATCTCTTCAGGATAACTGTATAAAAGCCTTATTCTGTCTATCCCGTCTATGTTTGAAATTTCATCTAATAAAATATGAAGCTTCTTTTCTTTATACAAATCCGTCCCGTAAATAGTAGTTTCCTGTGCTATTATTATTATTTCTTTTACACCCTTTTGTGCCATAGCATTTGCCTGTGCTATAAGGCTATCCATCTTAAAACTGCGGTATCTTCCTCTTATTGAGGGAATTGCACAGTAACTGCAACATTTACTGCAACCTTCAGCTATTTTTAAATAGGCATAATGCGTAGGCGTTGTCAAAATACGGTCTACAGGTCTTTCAAACTCCCTGTTGTTACTGTTTATAATACACTGTCTTTCCTTTTTCTGCTCCAAATCAATTATCACCTGAGCCAAGCTGTCAAAGGAAGTGGTGCCTACAACAGCATCTACCTCCTGAATTTCTTTTAATATTTCATCTTTATACCTTTGAGCCATACAGCCGGTTACGATTAGATATTTACAATCGCCGTCCGTCTTGTATTCAGCCATTTCTAAAATTGCCTCAATGCTCTCCTCTTTTGCAGGGTCTATAAAACAACAGGTATTTATAACTATTACCTCCGCTTTTTTTTCATCGGAAATAAAGACAAATCCGTTTTTATTAAGATCTGTCAGCATTTCCTCAGCATCTACTCTATTTTTATCGCAACCAAGCGTCATTAAAAACAATTTCATTAATTTTATTCTCCATAAACAAAGTTAAAATGAGCTATTTAAACGCTTATAAAAACGTTTTATTTCATAGCCCATTTTAATATATTACTTCTTTAGTTT
>CAUUFM010000139.1:0-2924 GCA_963544505.1 uncultured Lachnospiraceae bacterium
TGCAACCTCCGCAACGTGTTTACCTAAGATTAAGATTTTGTAATAATATCCTATCAACGGGTCAAAAATAACATTAAAAAGCATACCGCACGCCGAAGAAATAATAACGGGAAGCACCACTCTTTTATTATCGGAAACAGCCCTGATATTAAACAACCTATGTGCAAAAAGTCCGCAAACAACTCCTATTAAAAGCTTGCAAATAAATGTTTTGGGTGCATATGGTATATATGCCGGATCAAGCAGATCTCCGACAGTCATACCGATTGCCCCCGCTATACCTCCCTCAGAACCGCCGATTAAAAGTGCGGCTAATATGACCATAGTATTTCCCATATGCAGTGATACCATATCACCTGCCGGAAGCGGTATCTTAATCTGTAAAAATGCAAATGCCGCATAGGATAATGCGGCGAAAACACCTATTTGAGCTATCTTTTTCACTGTAATATTCACGATAATCACTCCTTTTCTTTTTCTTTTGCAATTTTATCAAGTTGAGCTTTAAGCTCCTGTAATAAACAATTCTCCTTTACCTTTTTAATTATTTGACCTTTTTTGATTATTAACCCCTCACCTATGCCGCCTGCTATCGCAATATCCGCATCTTTCGCCTCACCGGGACCGTTGACCATACAGCCCATAACGGCAAGTTTAATCCCTATTTTGTAATCCTTTGCCACCTCTTCCACTTTCTTTGACAATGCGATTAAATCTATGTTTGTTCTGCCGCAGGTCGGACAGGATATTATCTCTATTTCATCATTTTTTAAATTTAGAGCCTGTAATATGCTCTTTGCCGCCCTGATTTCATTTATGGGATCGGCGGTTAAAGAAACTCTTATGGTGTCTCCTATTCCCGTATTTAACATAATCCCAAGTCCCACCGCCGATTTTATGGAGCCTTTTTCCAAGCCCCCCGCTTCCGTTACTCCAAGATGCAGGGGATAATTATACTTTTTTGCAAAAATCTCGTAAGCTTTTACACACATAAGTGTGTTTGACGATTTTATACTGACCACCAGATTATCATAATCCATATCTTCTATAAGCCTTACATTCCTTATTGCACTTTCCGATAAAGCCTGCTCTGTAACCGCACCGTAATTTGCTAAAATATCTTTTTCCAAAGAGCCTGAATTAACTCCCACTCTTATCGGAATTTTATGTTTTTTCGCCTCATTTATAACGGCTCTTAATCTGTCGATACTTCCGATATTTCCGGGATTTATCCTTATTTTATCAGCTCCGTTTTTTATAGCCGCAATAGCCAGCCTGTAATCAAAATGAATGTCAGCTACAAGCGGAATATTTATTTTTGACTTTATTTCTCTCAAAGCAAATGCCGCTCCCATATCAGGAACGGCACATCTTATAATATCACAGCCCTCTTTTTCCAAATCTTTTATCTGTGCAACGGTGGCAGCTATATCTGCCGTCTTTGTGTTACACATAGACTGTATAGCGACAGGAGAGCCTCCCCCTATCCGTACACCGCCTATATTAACCTTTTTCGTGTCTGTTCTCTTAAACATATTACATCCTTTTCGGTACATCAATAGCCAATAACTCCAAAGCTTTTTTAAGCACCCTTTCCGTCAATTTAAGCAGGTCTATATAGCCTTGTTTTTTTAGCGTATCCATTTCGGAAATTACCTTTACATCATTATAAAATCCGCTGAAGCAATTGGCTACATCATACATATATGAGCAGAGCCTGCTCGGTGAAAGCTCATTGTATGCGGTTTCAACAGCATTCGCAAACTCCGTTATAGACAGCATAAGCTTTTTTTCTTTCGGATTCTGCTCCTTATTAAGCATAAATATGCCGCTCTCCATACCCTCACATTTAGCCAGTATAGACCTTATTCTAACTAAAGAATATAGGATATAAGGTCCTGTGTTCCCCTCATAAGAGGTGAATTTGTTTGAATCGTAAATATAATCTTTTGAGGTCTGATTTGAAAGGTCTGCATATTTTATCGCAGCCATTGCCGTCATTTCAGCAATATTTTCTTTCTCTTCCTCGCTCATTTGAGAATTTTCAATCTTTTTAAGCATAGTAGCCGCCGTTTCATCAAGCAGGGATTTTAACGTCATAACTCCGCCGTCTCTTGATTTTAACGGCTTTCCGTCGGAGCCGCAAATAGTTCCGAAGCCTATAAACACCGTATCGGTGTCGTCATCTATCAGCCTGCACTTCCTTGCCGCTCTGAAAACCTGTGTAAAATGCAGTTCCTGTCTTTTATCAACCACATAAATTATCTTAGAGGGATTAAAGTTCTTCTTCCTTTGAACGATAGTAGCCAAATCGGTGGTGGCATACAATGAAGAGCCGTCCGATTTTTGCACTATACAGGGAGGAACTTCCTTTTTGTCGTCAGGCTGTACAACATCTATGACTAAAGCTCCGTCATCTTCTCTTGCGTATCCGTTTCTTTTCATTTCTTCAAGCATATCTTTTATATAAGGCTTGGCATCTGATTCCCCCAACCATAAATCAAAGCTCACATTAAGTCTTCTGTAGCTCTTTTTAAGATCCGACACCGATACTTTAATGATATGGTTAAATAAGACTGCATAATCACTGTTTCCCTCCTGCAAAAGTCCTGTGGTTTTCAGTGCCTCATTATAATATTCTTTATCTTCTTTTGATTTGGCGGAAGCCCTCGGATATATTTCTCCTAATTCCTCTATGGTAAATTGCGGTTCAAAGGTCTCCGAAAATTCAAGACAGCTGCCGTCAAAGTCCGACTTAAAATATTTAAGGTCGGGCTTTGTCCTTTTAAGCTCGGTAATAATAAGTCCCATCTGAAGCCCGTAGTCGCCCAAATGCACATCGGCTATCACTTTATGCCCCATAAACTTGGCTATCCTCTTAAGAGCTTCTCCGATAATTGCAGAACGCAGATGTCCTATATGCA
>CAUUFM010000140.1:0-2922 GCA_963544505.1 uncultured Lachnospiraceae bacterium
ACATATAACTTAGCTGAACCTTATAAGTTCAACTAAGTTATAAGCAATTTTATAAGTATATAATTAGAATAATTTTATCATTAATTTTATATCTTCTTGTCCTTGAGGATTCAAATTAATTTCACTTACATTAATTTCACAGCTATATTTGTTAACACCGTCAAATACAAGGTTAGCTCTTGTTATCTCTACTTCACTGGGCAATGAAACGATTTTCAAATATGGTGGATCTCCTGCTACCGAATAAGGATAATTACAGGCGGGAGAAGTTGTTGCTTCAAATCTCCATAATCCTCCGTACAACACGGAAGATTCTGAAGTGCTTACAACATCACCATTTAAAGTCAAAGACAGTCTGTCTATCGGTTCCCACGAAACTTTTACCAAGTTCTTATTGGCTGTGGGTATAGTTAAAAACCCGTTATTATTCTGATCCGAACTGTTAGAAGACGAATTCTTATCCGTGTCTACACCTTTCAAATTAGCCTGTGTATTCTTTTCATTCTTTTTATCATCTTTTATTTTATCTTTATCTTTTTTATCGTTATTTATATTAGAAACATTTAAAGCAAACTTTGTCATATATTCTGATAAGTCACCGTCAGTAAATATACTGTCTTTTTCTGCAAAAGCATCTGCCTTATTCAACATATCTTTTGAGAATCCCTGCTTGATCTTTGATATGCGTTTGTCAAACTCGGATTTTTTTTGCTGTGAATTATCGACATTTGAAGATACAGGAGCTTTATTTTCATCACTTGACGATGTTCCATTACCTGATGGCGCTCCATTACCTGATGGCGCTCCATTACCTGATGGTGCTCCATTACCTGATGGTGCTCCATTGTTTGATGATGTCGTACTATCTTTAATATTATTATCCTGAGTGACATTATCTGTATTTTCTACCATTACTGCTGCGGAAGTCTTATTTACTTCAGCAATCTGATTTTTTTTCACCAATATCGGAGCGGAATTTTTGCCGTTGGACGATGCAAACTCCACCTGACCCTTTACTACGCACACTACGGTATTATTCTTATCGACCTTTACAAAAAACTTGGTTCCTCTTACACCTGCCACTGCATTAGGTGTTTTTATTTCAAATTTCTCTCCATTTATCAACTTCTTTTTTACATTGTTGAAAATACTTCCCTTACTTATTTTCATAATTACAGAGCTCTTATCCTTTGAAAGCTTTTTAATCTCTTCAAACTTCAAAGAGCTATTTTCTCCAATCACTGACTGACTGCCGTTTTCAAAGGTTAAAGAAACATTGCTGCTCTTAGATGTATATAATATATCTCCCTGAACCAGTTTCATACCTTTTACCGCTTTGAAAGATTTCTTCCCGCCTCGCCTTTTGATGTTGGCAGTACCTTCAATCTTAGTAATCTTGGCAGACCCTTCCTGCTTGGCGGCAAGCACATTGACTGATGTAAAACACAGCAGAATCGTGAGTAATAATAATTTAAGCATTTTTTTCATAACAACATCTTTCCTTTCTTTTTTTAAATAAATATGACACTACTTCAATCCTATCACATTGTACGCATTGATGATTTCATTTTTTCCCTTTACGTTAAATGAATCTACAAACTCCGCATCAACATAATCAATTACTGCATTATACACCTCCTCACTGATTAAAACATCTCCCGCCTTAGCCTGTCCCTGAAGCCTTGATGCGGTATTCACAGTGTCTCCTATAGCGGTATAGTCCATTCTGAAATCCGAACCTATATTTCCTACAACCGCCTTTCCTGTGTGGATTCCTACGCCGAAATCTATATTAATACCGTATTTTTCCGTCAGCTCCCTATTCATAGCCTCACTGCCCTCTCTCATTGCAAGACCGGACATAATAGCCATAAGCTGATGGTTATTAACAGCCAAAGGTGCGTTATATATCGCCATCGCACAATCTCCTATATACTTATCCAATGTGCCCTTATATTTAACTATAGCGGTTCCGCATAATGTCAAATATCTATTCAAAATAGAAACTACTATCTCAGGCTGAAGCTTCTCGGACATTGAGGTAAAACCTCTTATATCCACAAACAATGCTGTAATATCTACAAGTTGTCCACCTAATTTCAGGTCATTTTTATCCATCTTTATCAACTGGTCGATAACCTCGGCAGCCATATATTTTCCGAATATTTTTTTAATATTCTGTCTGTCCCTGTTTATATCAAACAGCCTGAAAAATACCGTCATCAAATATTCAAGTGCAATCATCACCAAAGGATAAATAAAACTGAATAAAAATCCTTTTTGATACATAATAAAGGTGAATATTATGAATACAACAGCCAATGCCAGATTGGATAAAGCATACCAACCCGTTTTAACCTTTCGTGCCAGAATCCAGCCTATAATTCCTACAACCAGCAATATCCCGAGCTGTACCGCATAAGGGATATATTGATAAAATTTACCTCTGATAAGCTGAGTTATTACATTAGCGTGAACCTCCAAACCGTAAGTAGGACTCTGCGGGGACATAGGAGTAAAATAATAATCATCAGGAATTCCCATAGATGTTGCACCTATCAACACTATCTTATCACGAAAATATTCAGGATCTATATCACCGTTCAATAAAGAATAGATAGACATATGCTCCAAATCTCCACCCGAAGCACCCCCTTGCACAAGACCCGTTTTGCTTGAATAATCAATATACAACCTGTTGTAATTATCAGTGGGAACAACAGCCTTATCTATCACCTGTAGATTATTTGTTTCACAATAATGCTTATATATCTCATATGAAAATCCGTTGTATGTCCGATCATTATCTCCTATTTCAAGAAATGCCCATCTAAGTATTCCGTCATTATCGGGAACAACGTTAATAATCGCAAAATCACTTACCGCCCTCAACTCATCAAAGGGCTGTGCTATATTCAATAT
>CAUUFM010000141.1:0-2909 GCA_963544505.1 uncultured Lachnospiraceae bacterium
ACAGTACATATGCTGAAATATTGATTTGTGTCCGCGAGGGACAAAAATTGATAGGTGTTATTTCCGTTTCTGCTAAAAAACGAAAAGAGGCCTACACTACATATGATTTTGATGTATTAAAGAATCTTTATTCTTACTTTTTTTTGGTTGTTTATTATTTAAGAAATATAGCGAAGCAGGATATAGTTCTTATTCTTGACAGAGAAATAGAAATGTCCGATCAAATTATCGGTTCAATCCAAAAGAATATAGATATTGTTGAAAAGAAAGTTATTGATGTGGATTCTGTTGCTTTTTCGGCTCACCAATTGGGAGGCGATTTTACCGACTTTATTAGATTGTCTGAAGATAGATATTTATTTTTGATAGGAGATGTTTCCGGTAAAGGCTTGAGTGCAAGTATGTCAATGGTTATTTTGAAGTCTGTTATGCATACTTATCTTTCGGAAACTCCCGATTTTAAAGAGCTTGTAGTAAAGATAAATTCTTTTATTAAAAATAATCTTCCGAAAGGAACTTTTCTTGCAGGGCTTTTCGGGATTATGGATTTTAAAGAATCTACAATATATTATCTTAACTGCGGTATTCCCCTTATGTCGATGTACATTGATTCCTATAAAAATGTTATCGAAATACAGGGAGAAGGAAGGGTATTAGGTTTTGTTAAAAATATACGCCCCTTTTTAAAGGTAAGAAAAATAACAATGAACCGTAACGATATTATAGTGTTTACTACTGACGGTTTGTTGGATTCTAAAAACTTAAAAGGAGATAAATTCGGAAATGATAGAGTAAGCCGTTTGATTGCGGCAAATAAGACAAAATCTGCAAGTGAAATTTCGACTGCTATATATAAAACTTTTTTGGATTATATTGCACATGAAATTGAAGATGATATCACTATTATGACATTTAAACATATATAAAGGACGTGCTATGGAAAATTTAATTATTACTGAATCGAAAGTATCGGGGTGCTTATTATTAGCTATAGAAGGCACTGTTAATCTATACACATCAGGTGATTTTGAAAAGAAAGTATATTCTGCAATTAAAGATAATGATGTTATCTTAGACTTATCTAAAGTGGGTACTCTTTCGTCATCTGGAATAGGTGTTTTAATGACAGCTCATAACGAGAGCGAAGAAAATGGGCATAAAATGTATATTTTAAACCCGGCCAAGGATGTCAAAATGGCCTTGGATTCAACAGGTTTTTCCGATGTGTTTAGAATGATCCGTTCCATTGATGAAATATAAATAATTTTTATCAGGATTAAATATGTATTTTACTCTAAAGAGAATTATCTCCCTATTTTTCTTTTGTGTTTTGATATTTTGTGTTTATCCAAAGGAAGAAAGCTCGGATGAACATATATATAAAAAAGTATATGCAGAGTTTTCAAACCACTTTCCAAAAAATATATGCGACAAAATAAATAAAAATAAAAAAAAATTTTTAGAAGATCTGAATTATGTATTAGAAACGGAAAAAGACGATGTACTTATTTTGGTTGATAAGCATAATCTTCTTGATGCAAATCATGAACCTAGGGATATTATATTGCTCTATGATATAAAAGACAGAAAATATGTTCTAGATCGTACCAATATCTATATTGCAAAAATTGCTGAGCGGCCATTGCAAAAAATGGCAGAAGCTGCAAGAGGAGATGGAATAGAGATAAGAGTTAGCTCAGGTTATCGTTCTTATAGCTATCAGTCAAAACTTTTTTTAAAATATGAAAAAACCTATGGTAAGAAAAATGCCTTGTCTTTTTCTGCACTGCCCGGAGCAAGTCAGCATCAACTGGGGACTGTTATTGACTTCGGTACAATTACGGATGAGTATGCCGATACACCTGAAGGTAAATGGCTTTTTAAAAATGCCGGAGACTACGGTTGGTCTTTATCTTACCCAAAGGGTATGGAAAAAATTACCGGCTATAATTGGGAGTGTTGGCATTATAGGTATTTAGGAGTTGAGGCTTGTAAATTTCAAAAAGAATGGTTTGATGATATTCAACAATATATGTTGGAATTTATCGACCTTTGGAAAAAAGAAAAAGCAAAACTTAATTAAGCTTTTATATCTTTTTCGGATAAACCGAAACCTTCTTCTTCATTGTTATGAATTCCGTACGGTTCAATGTGTACCATTACATCATAAACGTTTTCTATTTTTTCTTTAATTGCTGAAGTTACTTTTTCTGCGATACAATGACCTTCGTAAATACTGATTTTGGAATCAACCTCGATATCCAAATCTATGTCCAGAAGATTAGCCATCCGTCTGATTCTTGCTCGGTGAGGATTATGAGCTCCTTCAACGGAATTGACGGCTTCAAATAGCTGCTTGTACAAAAGCTCGTTTGTATTCCCGTCCATTAATTCAATATTCAGTTCCATAAAAAGTTCTATGCCCGATTTTATAATCCAAGCACTTACCAAAAGAGCCGTAACTGCGTCAAAAATCGGTGCATTAAAAAAATACGAAATTCCAAGACCTATTAAAACCGAAGCGGAAAGGATTATGTCATTTGTCATATTTTTTGCATTGGCTTGAATCATCATGCTGCCGGCCTTTTTGCCTATAATATGCTGGTTTAGGGCTAAAAGGAGTTTTACTGCGATTGAAGATACCGTAACAATAAGGGCAAGTATGTGAGGCAGCAGAATAGTTAGGGTCCCTTTATAAACATTTATTAGTTTTCCTGCTGCTGTAAGAAAAAGCTGAAAGCCTGCCGTCATAATTATAAAAGACAAGATGAGGGTTGCCATTGTCTCTGCCCGTTGATGTCCCCAGGGGTGTTCTTTATCTGAAGGCCTATTTATTATAAAACTTACTGCAAGTGTAATAACCGATATTATAACATCGGTTGCCGAGTCTAAACCGTCTCCCAGTACCG
>CAUUFM010000142.1:0-2858 GCA_963544505.1 uncultured Lachnospiraceae bacterium
CGTCCGTCAATAAAATCATCTTCCCTAATTTTAAATCTTCAATTATTTCATCAATAGTATTGAACTGAAACATATCTTCCTCCTAAAATCCGTTTTCTAATAAAAATTCTTTAGTCAATTTACTGTTCTTTCCCGTGTCATCATATGCAAGTAATTTTTCCACATATTTTCCGATTACGTCATTCTCCAAATTTACAAAATCACCTGCTTTTTTATACTGCAAAACAGTGTTCGATAATGTATGCGGAATAACGGATACGCTAAAGCTTTCTTTATCCACCTTCGCTACGGTCAGGCTCGTTCCGTCTATGGCTACAGAACCTTTTTCTATAATATACTTTAAGATACGACTGTCCGTCTTTATCCTGTACCACACGGCATTATCGTCTCTTTTTACAGACTCTATAACACCCGTGCCGTCAATATGCCCCGACACTATATGCCCTCCGAATCTGTCATTTACGCTTAAAGCTCTCTCAAGGTTTACCCTGTCGCCTATATCAAAACCCTTTGTACGACTCAAGGTTTCATTCATTACATCAGCCATAAAATATTGCTTGTCATATGATACCGCCGTCAAACAGACACCGTTTACGGCTATGCTGTCTCCGATTTTTACATCTTCTAAAACCTTTTGACAAAAAATCGTTAAAACAGCTGATTTTTCACCTCTTTTTATGTTTTTTATAACCCCTGTTTCTTCTATTATGCCTGTGAACAATATATCACCTCACTTTCAAGCATTATATCATCGCCGAAACTTTTTATTATCGGTTTTTTTAAGGCAAAGGCGTCGCTCGGAATATCTATCCCGTTTCCTGTTACCGCAGTTTTTGCTTCCTCACCTCCGAAAATCTTGGGAGCTATATAGCACTTCACCTTATTTACAATCTTGGATTCAAGTGCGGAATAATTAAGAGTCCCGCCTCCCTCAAGCAAAATACTGTCTATAGACATTTCTCCCAAGACATTCATAAGCTTAGTCAAATCTATCCTTGCTTTACCGTCTTTATTACACGTTTTATCCTGCCTTATTATTAGGCAACCTCTTTTTCTATACTCATCTATCCTTTTTTCATTGTCACAAAGTGTTACAATTATTGTCTTATATTCACCTGCGGTTTGTACAACATTTGAGGTGATTGGAGTCCTTAAATTGCTGTCGCAAATTATCCTTATAGGACTTTTTTTGCCCTCTATCCTGCAATTAAGCATAGGGTCGTCGTTTAATACCGTGTTCACACCGACCATTATACCCATATACCTATGCCTGTCCATATGCACACTCTCTCTTGCCTTATCAGATGTTATCCACCTTGATTTTCCGGTTCTTGTGGCTATCTTTCCGTCAAAAGTCATCGCATACTTCATCACGACATATGGAGTTTTATTTTTTATATAATGAAAAAAAACCTCATTAAGTTTTACACATTCCTCTTCCAATATATGCTCCACCACAGTAATGCCGTTATCTTTAAGTATCTTTATACCCTGCGATGCGACAAGGGGATTGGGGTCGCTTGAACCCACAACCACCTTTCCTATTTTGTTTTGAATAATAGCGGAGGTACAGGGAGGATTTTTTCCATAATGACAGCAGGGCTCCAAGGTCACATACATAGTGGCACCCTCAGGGTCTTCTGTACAGCTTTTCAATGCCTCTACCTCAGCGTGAGCGGAGCCGTATTTTGTATGATAGCCCTGCCCTATTATTTCTTTATTTTTTACAATTACACTGCCCACCACAGGATTCGGATTCGTATATCCGTATCCCTTTTTTGCCAATTCAACGGCAATTTTCATATATTCTTTATCATTCATATTATTTTATACATCAAGCCGAGCTCTAATTATTTAATCAACAAACTGTTACAAATCTTCTGAAATTCAGGATAAACTTTCCTTACTAAATAAAAAAATCTGAAATGATAAAATCATTTCAGAGCATAATTAACACAAAAAATCATCTTCTCTCATCCGGACTGTACCGTCGGCTTCGGAATTACACCGAATCGTGCCAAAAGGCTTGCGGGCTTTACCGCCGGTAGGGAATTTCACCCTGCCCTGAAGATATTATTAACACGAACTTATTCTATTATATTAATTAAAAAAAGTCAAGTAAATAAACTTTCCGAGTGACATAAATCTGTAGAAAAAAACTATTGCCTGTTCTCTCAATCTTCGTAATGTCCTCGACATGTAACGATATAAATTATACCGTCTTTCTCATAATAGACAATTCGGTTAGTATCATCAATACGCCTGCTCCACATACCGCTTAAATTGTCTTTAAGCGGTTCGGGCTTTCCTATTCCATCAAAAGTACTTCTGCAAATATCTTTGATAAGTCCATTAATCTTTTTCAGAGTTTTCTTGTCCTGTATCTGCCAATATAAATAATCATTCCATGCTCTATCTTCCCATAACAGCCGCATTAGTCTACCTCTATCAAATCATGCTCGGAAAAATTTGCCTTTCCGGCTTCTATATCTCGCACAATATTTTCAAGATAGCGAATATTATTTTCAGAATAGAACGGGTCAATGGCAACCTCAAACGGTATGCGTTTTTCTCTTCCGACTTTCTTTGCAAAAATCGTAAATGCCGCACTCATTGAAAGCCCTAATTCAGAACAAGTCTGCTCCATGCTTTTTTTTACATCTTCGTCTAATCGAAAATTAACATTTACTGTCTGTGCCATATCCAACCCCCCTCTCTGTTGTCCTTATTATAAACTGACCGATAAAATTTTGCAAGCAAATCTATGTCAATTTAAACCGTCCCACCAATTCTTTAAGCACTACCGCCTGTTCTGAGAGTTTTTCGCTCGTGGCGGCACTTTCTTTTGATGTGGCTCC
>CAUUFM010000143.1:0-2853 GCA_963544505.1 uncultured Lachnospiraceae bacterium
TAAAACTGCTGCAAGTTCTTATCAAGATTCCCCTTTTTTCAAAAAACTTTAAAGCGCCCTCATCTTTTGTATTCAAAACTTTAAGAAGAATAAAATTGCACTGACTTTTATAGGCCTGTAATTTTATTTCTCCGCTTGTTCCGTATTTTTCGATATTTTTTAGTAAAAAAGCTCTTTCTTTTTGAATATAGGCCTTGCTTTTTTCTATAAAATCCTCATCAAAAAAGATTGCCGGAGCTGCGGCTTCTGCAAAGGCGTTTATGTGCCAAGCCATCTCGATTTTAGAAAGAGCGGCAGCCGTACCGGTTGAGGTACAGGCATAGCCTAGGCGTATCCCCGGAAGACCAAAAAATTTAGTTGCAGCCCTTAGTATACAGATATTTTTATAGCCGTCTTTTTTAAAAAGAGCTATGCTGTCATAATCAGACGGGCAAAACTCATAAAAAGCCTCATCTAAAAGTAAAAAAGCACCTGCCTTTTTTACAAGAGAGTAAATTTTCAAAAGAGCCGTTTTTTCTATTCTTAAGCCTGTGGGATTATTCGGATTCCCCAAGATGAGAAGATCGCCCGCCCTCAGTTTTTTTTTAAGGCCGGAAATATCGGGCAAAAAATCGGAAAGATAAGGAAGCTCTAAAACCGGTTTATTATGAACAAGAGCCCTTAATCCGTATTCCGAAAAACAGGGCGTGCATAAAACAACCCTCTTAAACATTGAACAAAAATTATCGATTATTTCTACAGCCCCGTTCCCCAAAACAATATTTTCAGGTCTGCATTTTAAATATTGAGCCGTTACCTTTTTTAACGAGCGGTAACGGATATCGGGATAAACCAAAAGATTACTAAAAGCTGCACTTAAGGCTTTTTTTAAGCCCTTAGGTGCTGTCAGAGGATTTATATTACTGCTAAAATCGATTAAAACTTCGTCCTTTTTTTTATAGGACAAAACCCCGCCGTGTTCCAAACCTTACCGCCTTTTAAATTATCTTTAAGGATTATAACAGATTTTTAATAGAATAGCAAAGATACTTCCGCTTTCTTTCGGGATATATTGCCATATGAACACATAACTTTAAAATTTTATGATAAGTATGTTGATAAATTGAATAATCTATGGTATATTTTTTAAATCAACTATATTTATTTTATTTTTCTCATTTTGGTTAGAAACTAAGTTATATACATTAATAAGAGGAAAGACTATAGAACCAAATCCTGCAGAAGCCAGAATATTGGTTATAGCACTTCTTAAATACGGAAACAGGATTGTTGGAAACTGGAATTTAACAATTTGGTTTTCCTGACTATTTTTAAAATGTCCATCAACAAAAAACAGACCTTCGATTCCAAAAATACCCGTAGCAATATGCTTATCACCATCATATAGTTTAAGTTGTGTATCTAAGCCGCACATATATTGTGTTTGCTCATTATTTGTTACTTTACCGATGTCACGAACTGCAAAACCTATTTCTACTTTTGTATCAGCAGTCTGCTTATACATAACGGCATTAGCTATCGGCTCTAAACTAAAATTTATTCTATCTATCTTGTATGCCAAAAATTGAAAATCTGATTTTATGCTACTTTCATTTCCTTGCATTTATTTTCTCCTCGATATGATGCAGTATAGTCATTAAAATCTACATCAATAAAGACTTCCGAATGTTTTGTACCACTCAATGCACAAATTATATCATCCTGATCAATATTTGTTGAAAATTTTAAAAGTAAATTATTAATCTGGTCCAATATGAGTTCTATGTTATTGAAGCTATCATTAATATATTTGTATTCCATCAGCTTTAAATGTTGTATATCATGAATTTCTTTATTTTGTTCTAAGGTAGTACATTCATCGCCTTCTTCAGATAAAAACACACCTCTATCTGGAAAATATTGGATAACATCTTTCTGAGAGATAGGATCAATCTGAAACCACTTATCTGTTTTACTATTCATTTTTGCATAATAATATTTATTATCTGCCGACTCTTCAAATATGCTTCTTATGTCTTTTTCATTATTCTTCATCTTCTCAATATCACTAGCTGTTGATTCAACTACAAGATATTCAAGATAGTCGGTTTCATCAACCAACATACAAAGAAACGTATGTTTTTTATCATTTTCGGCAATAAATAATAGAGGATAGTCATAATAATCAAGAATTTCTATTGCTTTAAGCTTCATTTGGAGCCTCCTTTTTATTAAAGTCTAAATATTTTACATCAAAATTTGCACTAATCCACCAAGAATAATGACTTTTATCATTTCCAGTTTGTTTGCAGCAACCTAGCTCCGGTTTAAAATCAAAACTTACCACATACAGCTTTTTAAATCTTGAACATCTTTTACGAACCGCTTTATAAGCCTTTTCGCCAGAATAAACAGAACAGGCACGCGTTTGACACTCCGTCGGATTTCCATCAAATACTTTATCTGGATATAAGGCCCTTTGCGATTTAAAATCCTCCATAGTTGGCGGATATGTTTTTACAAAGCGATAAAAACACCCCTTATAATCAGCCTCAATATCTCCAGGCGGACAATTTTCTGGTAAGTCTTCTAACCACTTTGCATTATTAATCGGCATACAAACACATATCCTTTATATTTTCCAACTGAGCAAAGTGTTCGTTTAATATGAAACAAAACCCCTTACTATCTGTTACAATAATGTATCATATCAAAATAAAATTCAAGTCCCCAATATCCACTCAAAAAGCAAAGATAAGCCATCTTGTTTAGAACCATCATCCGCGTTTTCTAATAATGCTTTGAAAATAAAAAATTATTCAACAAAACATCATAATTTAATTCATTCTCTAATAATTTTTAAAAAAGAAAAAA
>CAUUFM010000144.1:0-2844 GCA_963544505.1 uncultured Lachnospiraceae bacterium
AAAAATTAAATTATTTTAAAGGAGAACCTATGTCGCACGATACATATTCAACTCCGTTATCATCAAGATATTCAAGCAAAGAAATGCAATATTTATTTTCCGATAATAAAAAATTTTCCACTTGGAGAAAGCTTTGGATAACTCTTGCGGAAAGTGAAAAAGAGCTGGGGCTTAATATAACCGATGAACAGATAGAAGAGCTGAAAAGCCATATAAATGATATTAACTATGATGTAGCCGTTAAAAGAGAAAAAGAAGTAAGACACGATGTTATGGCTCACGTTTATGCCTACGGCGTACAGTGCCCAAAAGCTAAAGGAATTATCCATCTTGGAGCGACCTCCTGCTATGTCGGTGATAATGCGGATATTATTATAATGAAAGAGGGCTTAATCCTAATCAGAAAAAAACTCATTAATCTTATTTCCGTTTTAGCCTCCTTTGCGGACAGATATAAGGAGCTGCCGACACTGGGGTTTACGCATTTTCAGCCTGCACAGCCGACTACTGTGGGAAAAAGAGCTGCCCTTTGGCTACAGGATTTTGCAAGCGACTTTGAAGATATTACAGATTTAATTAAAAACCTTAAACTGCTCGGCAGTAAAGGCACAACAGGTACTCAAGCCAGCTTTTTGGAACTGTTTAACGGAAATTATGACAAGGTTAAACAGCTTGATTCATTAATTGCAAAGAAACAGGGCTTTATGGAATGTGTTAAGGTTTCAGGTCAGACATACTCAAGAAAGACCGACAGCAAGATTTTACATTTACTCTCTCAAATAGCCCAATCCGCAGCCAAGATGTCTAATGATATCAGATTGTTGCAACACTTAAAAGAGATAGAAGAGCCGTTTGAAAAATCGCAAATAGGCTCATCGGCTATGGCATACAAAAGAAATCCTATGCGTAGTGAAAGAATAGCCGCACTCTCAAGAGCGGTTATTACAAACGCTTTAAATGGCGATTTTACAGCATCTACACAATGGTTTGAACGTACACTTGACGATTCCGCAAACAAAAGACTGTCTATTGCCACGTCATTTTTAGCTGTTGACGGAATTTTAGATCTTTGTATAAATGTAACCGACGGCCTTATTGTTTACGAAAAAATGATTGAAAAGCATCTGATGATGGAGCTTCCTTTTATGGCAACCGAAAATATAATGATGAGGGCTGTGAAAAAGGGTGCCGACAGACAGGCGGTACACGAGGAAATCAGAACCTTGAGTATGGAAGCCGGAAAGCTTGTAAAGGTTAATGCAGACGAGAATCATCTGCTTGAAATGTTGGCAAAAAGCGACAAATTCGATTTGAGTATTGGAGAATTAAAAGAGCTTATGAATCCTAAGCTTTACACGGGCTGTGCCGCTATGCAGGTAAGTGACTTCCTGAATGAGTATATTTATCCTATGATAAATGAAAATGAAAAACTGCTTGGAATAAGAGCCGAAATAAACGTTTAAGAAGGAGAAATTTTGATGAAAAATAATAAAGTAATCTCTATTGTCGGTTCAAACTGGGGAGATGAGGGCAAAGGAAAAATAACGGACGTGCTGGCAAGTGAAGCCGATATAGTGGTAAGATACCAAGGAGGCGCCAATGCCGGACACACCATTGTAAACAACTATGGAAAATTCGCCTTGCACAGCCTGCCGTCAGGCGTGTTTTATAAACATATTACAAACATTATAGGAACCGGAGTTGCATTAAGCCCGTTAGACATTGAAAAAGAGTTAAATTCATTAAAAGAAAAAAATGTTCCGACCCCTGATATCGCAATATCCGACAGGGCACAGATAGTAATGAGCTACCATAAAAACTTGGACGCTTATGAGGAGGCAAGACTTAAGGGTAATGCCTACGGCTCTACAAAATCGGGAATTGCACCGTTTTATTCCGATAAATATGCAAAAATCGGCTTTCAGGTAAGTGAGCTGTTTTCTGAAAAAGATGATTTGATGGAGCATATAAACAAGGTATGCCTGCTTAAAAATATCGTTTTGGAACATCTGTACAATGCTGAAAAATTAAAACCTGAAGATATTTATGATGAATTAATGCGTTATAAAAAAATCCTTGAGCCTTATGTAAAGGATACTTTTTCAATACTCTATAATGCCAATAAAGAAAATAAAAACATATTATTTGAGGGACAATTAGGAAGCCTTAAGGATACCGACCACGGCATCTATCCTATGGTTACATCTTCTTCCACTCTTGCAGGATTTGCTACTGTCGGCGCCGGTATCTCTCCTCTTGAAATGACCGATATAGTATGCGTATGCAAGGCTTATTCAAGTGCTGTCGGTGCGGGAGAATTTGTAAGTGAGCTGTCAGGCGATGAAGCCGAAGAATTAAGAAGACGCGGAGGTGACGGCGGAGAATACGGTGCTACCACCGGTAGACCGAGAAGAGTGGGCTGGCTTGATACAGTGGCTGCCGGCTACGGCTGTAAATTACAGGGAGCCAATCAGGTGGCTTTCACCGTGCTTGATGTTCTCGGATACTTAGATGAGCTTAAAATATGTACCGCCTATGAAATAGACGGAAAAACTACTAAAGATTTTCCCACCACCACGATATTAAAACGTGCAAAACCAATATACACAGTCTTTAAAGGTTGGAAATGTGACATAAGAGGAATTAAAAAATATGAGGATCTGCCTACAGAGTGCAGAGAATACATTGAAGCTGCCGAAAAGGAAATCGGTGTTCCGATTACAATGATTTCAAACGGTCCAAGTAGAGATGATATAATTTATAGAAATAAGATGTAATTATCTTTTAAAATTTTAAAAATAAAAAGGCATTCATTCTTATGCGAAAATCGTATAAAAATGAATG
>CAUUFM010000145.1:0-2814 GCA_963544505.1 uncultured Lachnospiraceae bacterium
AATTTTCAAATATTCCAAAATACTCAAATAATCATAATTAAACTTGCTTATATCTATAAATTCGGCATTTTTTTGTGCTTTGAACCAAGTCAGCTGTCGTTTTGCAAAATGCCTTGAATTCTTTTTTATAGTGTCCACAGCCAAGCTTAAGCTCATATTCCCCTTAAAATATTCAATTATTTCTCTATACCCTATAGAGTTTCTTAAAATTCTGGCATCGGGGTATCTTTTATAAAGTGTATTCACCTCATCTATAAGTCCCTCTTCCATCATCTTATCCACTCTTTTATTGATTCTGTCATAAAGGGTCTTTCTGTCATCGGTTAAAACCAGCAATCTATGCTCGTAAAAATCATTTTTTTGCCTTTGTTCATTATTATGTTCCGATATTTTAACCCCTGAAACCTTATAAAACTCAAGAGCCCTAATCACCCTTTTGACATTATTTTTATCAGTAATTTCAGCACTTTCAGGGTCTATTTCTTCAAGCATTTTATGTAAAGTCAGATCTCCGTTTTCTTTAACGGAAATTTCATAAAGCTCCTTTCTATAGTCCTCATCTACAGCAAAGTTTAAAAATTCCACATTCTTTACAACAGCCTGTATATAAAAGCCCGTTCCTCCCACCAATATTGGAGTTTTGCCGTTTTTAAGAACCTCATTTATGCTGTCTCTTGCCATATTTCTAAAAGATATTACATCAAAGTTAAAATCAGGCTCTATCACATCTATCATATGATGCCTTATTCCCTGCATTTCATCTTTTTTAATCTTTGCAGAGCCTATATTAAGACCCTTGTAAACCTGCACACTGTCAGCTGAAATCACCTCTGCGTCAAGTCTTTTTGCCGTTTCTATTGAAAGCTTTGTTTTGCCGACACCTGTAGGTCCTGCTATCACTATTACCATCAGACTATCCTCTTAAATTTTTTTTCCAATTCATACCTGCTCATAGTTATCATAGTAGGACGCCCGTGCGGACAGTTAAACGGTGCATCAAGTTTAAGCAGCTCCTTTATTAAACTCTCAGCCTCAGTATTGGACAAAATATTACCGCCCTTAATAGATGCCTTGCACGCCACATTGGCTACCCTGTCCTTTATATTTTCAATATTTTTTATGTCATAGATATCATTTAAATTATCCAGTAATTCCGTAAAAAGAATTTCCATATCCATCTTGAAAAATGATAACGGAACAGCCCTTATGATATAAGAATCAATCCCAAATTCCTCTATTTCAAATCCGATACTTAAAAATACATCTATAAACCTTCTTATAGTCTGAACCTCCGCACGACTTAAATTTAAAACCGTCGGAATCAAAAGCTCTTGAGATACTATATTTATCTCATTTAAATTCTTAATAAATCTCTCAAAATTGATTTTTTCGTGTGCGGCGTGCTGGTCTATAATATACATCTTATCGTCTATTTGTGCTATTATATAAGTATTAAAAAGTTGTCCTAATACCCTTATTTCATTTGAGGTATCAAGATTTTTTTCATCTAAAACACTTATCTGTTCAAAATCACCGGTTTTTTCCGATAAGTCAAACTCTGAAATTCTTTCGTTTGCAATCATACAAGAAGAATTATCATCTTTTAAATTATTATAGATTTCATCATTCAGGCTGTTTGATATAATTTCCAATCCGCTATTATCAACTGTGCCTCCTAAACGACTTTCAGATAAATAAAAATTCCTGTTTTTTCCGTCCGTTCCGCTTTTTATAAAACTATTTTGATCTGATTCTTTGTTATCGCTGCTATAAGCACTTTCAGACAAGTCGGTTTCAAGGCTTATCTCTCTCACGTCTTCAGTGGTCAAAGCATTTAATCTCTCTCTTACGGCATGATAGATTTGTCTATAGACCGCATTTGAATTTTCAAAGCTTACCTCCATCTTTGACGGGTGAATATTCACATCAACAGATGCCGGATCAAGCTGCAAATTCAACACAAAAAACGGGAACTGATGCTGCATTAAAAAAGAGGTATACCCTTCCGACACCGCCTTCATTAAAAGATAGCTTTTAATGTATCTTCCGTTTATAAAAAAGCTCTGCCTGTTCCTGTTCCCACGTGCAATTGCAGGTGTTCCTATATAACCTTTAAGTCTTCCCGAACCTAAATTCGTATCTATTTCAAGCAGATTATCATAAACATCTTTTTTATATATATCAAAAATTACATCTTTCAGAGAATTTGAGCCTATGGTATTTATTATTTCTTTGCCGTTATTTATAAGCTTAAAAGAAATATCGGGACGAAGCAGTGCTAAACGCTCTACTATGTCCACAATACTGTTTGCTTCCGTTGTGTCACTTTTTAAAAATTTCAGTCTTACAGGGGTATTGTAAAACAAATCCGATACCTCAATAGTAGTCCCTAAGCTTAAAGATATATTTTCTTTTTTTATCAGCTCCCCGCCTGAAAGCGTGATACTGAAACCCACATCACAGGATACATTCCTTGATGCAAGCCTTACCTTAGATACCGCCGCAATGCTTGATAAGGCCTCTCCTCGAAAGCCCAAGCTATTACCGCAATATAAATCCTCTATTACTCTTATCTTACTGGTAGCGTGCCTTTTAAAAACCAAGTCTATATCATCTTCTAAAATCCCGCTGCCGTTATCGGTAACTCTTATATAACTTTTTCCACCGTTTTTTATTTCTATTTCAATCTTTTTTGAGCCTGCATCTATTGAATTTTCAAGCAGTTCCTTTACGATTGATATAGGGCGTTCCACCACCTCGCCTGCCGCTATTTTATCTATAGTAGTCCTGTCAAGCAGCCTGATATTTCCCATA
>CAUUFM010000146.1:0-2796 GCA_963544505.1 uncultured Lachnospiraceae bacterium
TATTAAAAAATGTAAGTTTAAAATACGGCAATAAAAACAAAAAAGTCAAAAAAATTATGGCGACCGGTTTAACCGGAAGAAGAATAAAATACGGAAGTAAGCTGATGATTAAGGGTAAACTTAATTCTTTTAAGCCTAATACGAATTTCGGTGAATTCAATTATAAGCTCTATAATTTTAATCATAATATCTATTATGAAATTAAAAATTGTAAATTATGTCAATGTTCAAATAATTATAATCATATTAAAGAATTCTTCTACAATATAAAATCTGATATATCGGAAAAATTAACTCTGGCAGATAATTCAAATAATAAAATCACATCATCATTTATAAAAACTATAGTTTTATCACAAAAACAGGATATGGATATGGAGATTAAAGCTCTTTACCAAAGAAATGGAGTGAGCCAT
This sequence comes from uncultured Lachnospiraceae bacterium, assembly GCA_963544505.1. Classification (GTDB taxonomy): domain Bacteria; phylum Bacillota; class Clostridia; order Lachnospirales; family Lachnospiraceae; genus CAUUFM01. Next base: position 417 of record CAUUFM010000146.1, read on the forward strand.
ATATTATCAATATCCGGTCTTCATATATGGATAATAGGTTATGGAGCCTATATTGTTTTTAACAGATTTTTCGGGGTTAAAATAAGCTGTATATTCGGAGGTTTATTTTTAAGCTTTTATATGCTTCTTATAGGCTTCGGAATATCAAGCTTTCGGGCATATATTATGCTTATATTATTGTTTATTTCAAGGCTTATAAAAAGAGTGTATTCTGCAAGCAGGGCTCTTGCTTTTGCCTCTGTTTTAACTCTAAGTATAAATCCTAAATATGTTTTTGATGCGGGTTTTTTATTATCCTACGGGGCGGTAGTATCAATTCTTATAATAATGCCTGTTGTAAGAAGCGTATTTAAAAACAAACATTTGTTGAAATCAGGGATTTTTCTAACTCTTTCTATCCAATTAGGGCTTATGCCAGTCACAGCTTATTTATTCTATGAACAGTCAACCTATTCTATATTCTTAAATATAATTATAATTCCTATGATGCTTCCTCTTTTATCAATCGGAATCCTGGCAAGTGTTTTTTCTTTAATATCCATTCCGATAACCGTAATTTTGCTTAAAATATCATCTCTTATTATAGAGCTTTTTACTTTTATTTGTAGGCTCGCGGACAGGCTTTATTTTTCGCATATTGTATTCGGAAGACCTGCGATAATCACAATTTTTATATATTATCTTGTGCTTATTCTTTCACTGATTTATATAAAATTTTTCAGGCATAAGAAAAAGATGCTGTTTGCAAGCACTTTTTTACTTATATTTATTTTAAGTTTTCATAACAGATCAAAGCTTGTGATAACCGTTCTTGATGTAGGGCAGGGAGATGGAATAGTGATAGAAATTCCACATTCAAACAAGGTATATTTAATTGACGGCGGAAGCACGAGTAAAACCGACGGAGGTGCCTTAAGCATAACAAGCTTTCTTAAATCAAGAGGATATTCAAAAATAGATGTACATATTTTAACTCATTCCGATATTGATCATTTGCTCGGTATTAAAAATATGATAGCTGATAATTTTAAGGTGAATAGGGCTGTTTTACCTAAAATTAATGACAAGGACGAAAACTATTTGAAATTTGAAAGTTTTCTTAATGAAAATAAAATAAAAAGATTATATATAAAAAGAGGGGATAAGATAGGTGTAAATAATCTTAATTTTGAGTGTTTGCACCCGGATACCGATTTTGTAGCGGAAAATGCAAATGCCTATTCCACCGTACTTTATCTGAATTATAAGGATTTTGATATGTTGTTTACCGGTGATTTGGAAAAAAACGGTGAATCTGAAATAATGAAAAATAAGCTGCCTAAGCTTGATGTATTAAAAGTGGCTCATCACGGTTCAAAAAACTCTACCGATAATTCATTTCTTGATAAAACCGAGCCTAAAATAGCCTTGATTTCTTGCGGATATAAGAATATTTACGGGCACCCGCATAAAGAATTGTTGGACAGATTGAAATTTAATAAGATCATAACCTATCGAACCGATATAAACGGTTCAATTATGATAAAAACCGACGGACTGAAACAGTTATCCGTCGATTATCCTTTGAAATATGATTATTAGTATAATGTTTGATCTGTATTTTCAGATGTTTTTTCGTTATTTATGACTGTATCGCAACTATCTGATGTATTATTTAATTCCGTATATTCTCCTTCGACAGCATTATTGTTTTCATATGGAATTTGTTCTTCTTTTGCATCTATGACGGTTAGTGCTTCGGTATCGGAAGAATTTTTTATATTTGAATCTTTGATATATGACAGAAATAATACTATCATATCGTTAATTCCTTTTATTATAAGCGTCACTCCCGTTATTTGACTTGTAATATTGGAAGATTCCCAAGGATTATATATAATAAGAGCTCCAAGACCCGATAAAATAAATGTGGTAATCAGGAAAAACCACCATTTGGAAAATCCGACTTTTGCAAGTGTTATAAACGCTCTAATTCCCAACAGGGCACAGACTATAATGTAAGATCCGAAGATTATCGGAATTATAGTGATTACCTTTTCTTTAACAATAAGTATAATTATTCCTGCAAAAATTATAAGAATACCTATTACAAGTCCTGCCTGAGTGGCGAGTGTTTTTTGATTCTTATTCTGATTTAAAACGGATAACAGAATGTTTATGGCTCCGAACAGTATTATTATTCCGCTCATAATAAGTGTCAGGTAGTTAAAGATATCCTTTGTAAAGCAGAGCATACACATTCCTAATACAATTTCCAGAATATATACTATTATATAAGTTAATTTAGGGTTTTTCATAAGTTTATCTCCTATCGGTTTTCGGATTCTATAAACCGATAATATCATAAAACAAACTACTTGTGAATAAGGTATACAAAAAT
>CAUUFM010000147.1:0-2723 GCA_963544505.1 uncultured Lachnospiraceae bacterium
CTGGGAACCCCCGATTCTTAGACACTTCCAAGCTCATTTGGAACCCATAAAATAATCGGTAGTTTGTAAAAAACATTTAGCGGGCGGATAACCGTTAATTATCCGTCCGTAGGTTTGTATGTTGTATTTATAAAATAAGGAGGTCTATATGGCAAATACAGAGTCAAAGCGCGATCAGTTTGGCTCAAAGTGGGGCTTTATTCTTGCTTGTATCGGATCCGCTGTGGGTATGGGAAACATCTGGCTTTTTCCCTTCCGTGTCGGACAATTCGGAGGAGCGGCTTTTTTAATTCCATACTTTATTTTCGTTGCCGTTATCGGTTATACCGGTGTAGTTGAAGAAATGTGTTTCGGCAGAGCTATGAAAACCGGCCCTCATGGTGCGTTTTTAAAAGCAACAAGAATGAGAGGAAGTGAAGCCGGTAATTATATCGGTTGGATTCCCGTTATCGGATCCTTAGGTATCGCTATCGGATACACTGTTGTTGTAGGATGGATTATCCGTTTTACAGTGGGAGCTTTTACAGGTTCGATGCTTGGGGCAGAAAACAGCGGTGCATATTTCGGTACTATCGCAGGCCCTCTATCAAGCTTGCCTTGGCACATCATTGCCATTGCAGTTTCATTCTTGGTAATGGCTGCGGGCGTTTCAGCAGGTATCGAAAAAATAAATAAAATTATGATGCCTACCTTTTTTGCATTATTTGTTATTCTTGCAATCAGGGTTGCAACACTGCCTAAGGCAATGGACGGATATAAATTCCTTTTCAAAACGGATTGGTCTGCATTAGCAAATATCAAAACTTGGGTATTTGCCTTAGGACAGGCATTCTTCTCTCTGTCATTAGCAGGAAGCGGTACGGTTGTATACGGAAGTTATCTAAAAGACAGTGAAGATGCTCCTACCAGTGCAAAGTATACTGCAATCTTTGATACCCTCGCAGCTATGATTGCAGCCTTGGTTATCATCCCTGCAGTTTTTGCTTACGGCTTAGAGCCATCCGCAGGGCCGCCCTTGATGTTTATTACAATGCCCATGATCTTCAAAGAAATGCCCGCGGGAACTCTCTTTTCAATTATATTCTTCGTTGCCGTATTGTTCGCAGGTATCACATCTCTAATAAACCTATATGAAACACCCGTAGAACTTATGCAACAAAAGTTTAAGCTCAGCCGAAAAGTTGCTCTAGCAGTAGTGCTGGGTCTTGGACTTGCAGTAGGCTTAGTAGTTGAAGACGGAAACGTACTTGGAACATGGATGGATGTAATCAGTATCTACATCATTCCTCTGGGTGCCTTGCTTGCCGGAGTCATGTTCTTCTGGGTTGCCGGTAAAGACTTCGTTCTTGATGAGGTTTCAAAAGGCAGACTGAAAAGAGTCGGAGATTCATATTCTATTCAAGGAAAATATATATACTGCGGATTGACCTTAATAGTTTATATTCTCGGTATCTTCTATGGAGGTATCGGCTAGAATAAACCGATATTTTGAAGACTCAAACAAAAAAACCCCCGATTAGTCTTGTAGGCTAATCGGGGGTTTTTGTAAATATTTCTTAGAATTTTTACATTTCCTATAACTACTTGACCTCATTCGCTATACTTTTATAGTATGAGTAAACAATGAAGGAGAATATTATGGAAAGACAAAATATGGTTAAGTGGAATAAGAACTACATCGAACTGAATTCTGAAGAAACTGGTTGTAGATACTGCACTTGTAAAACAGAAAAATATTTTGATCCCGACTCGACTGATAGAGTTATTAATCATTATATTAATTTTTTCTTTAATATTATCGATGACAAAGAAAACAAAATAAAAATAATTAAAACGGATAAAATTTGGGAATATTGTATCCGCTCGCAGGAGGGCTCCGGAAAATATGAAGTCCTCTTAAAAGATGAAAATTTAAAAGAACTGATAGTACGCGGAGATACCATTGGAACATATAAGTTAATACTAAGAAAATTTGAAGATAAGATAAAAACAAAAGATTTGCTCGGTAAAATAGACGGGCTTGATTTAAAAAACTTAGAGTTTTGTACATGTAATGATAAAACACTATTAAATAATAGTAGAATAGGTTCTTTTTTTATTATCCCTAAACCGAATCGACCGTATGCATCGATAAACACACAAAGAGCAAGAGAACCGTATAAAGATAATTTTTTTATATTTTTAGAATTTGTAAAAACATATATCAGTAATAAGAAAATTGGCTGTGATAAAGAGATGGAAAAACTTTTTGATGAAACAAAATTGTTTTGGAGTCTTTTTGAAAATTTTGATGATTATATTGAATGTATGTGCTTTCAGCCGTTTATGAATATCGATAAAAAATTAAAAGAAGATTTAAAAAAATCACCGAGTAGTTGGAATGTAGAAACTGTAAATACATATATAAAAACTATAAATGACTGCATTCTAAAAAGAGAAGAACTTCTAAAAAAAAGAATATTCTGTTAAAAACTCCTAATGCTTTTATAAAATTATAATATATCTGCTCGTTCTGCCACCCATCTTATTTGATTTTTCCAGTCATCTGCAAAGACTTTAGGCTCCAAGGGAAGAGCATCTGCGCCTTGAGCTAAAACCCATCTCATAATAATATCATCTTGTGAAGAGGAAAAAGTAATTTCAGTGAATCCCTTATCATCGTAATCGGTTATTTTTTGATCATCAGCCCATGTTTTCTCTTTTACATATTGACGAGCCTGACC
>CAUUFM010000148.1:0-2703 GCA_963544505.1 uncultured Lachnospiraceae bacterium
TAGATACATTAAAGCAGGAGGTATCCACCCTGTTATCCTGCATAGCCTTTAAAACCTTAAGTTGATTAAATTGAACAATGTCGTCATATACGGAAAATAATGCTGAAGTCTTCTTTTCAACCTTTTTTGCCAATTCAACAGTTTCCTTTGAGATGCCAAAGGATTCATACATCTTATCAAGCATCGTTAATCCCCTTTATTTACTTTTATATATTTGTTTCGTTAAGTGTTCAGGTATAGCTCGTATGAGCTAAGTACTCACACTATAGCATAAATAAAAATTTTATTCAATATAGGCAAATACAGCAAATTATCAAAGCTGTCCTAAAGAAATTTACAATAAAATACATATATGGTATAATACGAACACTTAGCGAATACAAGCGAAGCGAAGTATAAGCTTAGTGTGAGTTATACCTAAACACTTAACGAAAACGAGTCAAGAACAAAATATTAAACACAGACTAAAAAGTAAAAGCTTGACGACGTTTGAGTTTAGTATTTATGGTATAATGTGAGCACTTAGCGAATACAAGCGAAGCGAAGTATAAGCTTAGTGTGAGTTATACCTAAACACTTAACGAAAACGAGTCAAGAACAAAACTTAGATTTAAATTAAAAAGTGAAAGCTTGACGACGTTTGAGTTTAGTATTTATGATATAATGTGAACACTTAGCGAAAGCAAGAGAAACGAAGCTTGAACTTAGTATTTATGGGTAAAATGAAAAAACTATGAATATACAAGGATTAATAAAAACAACTCTATTAGATTACCCCGAACATACAGCCTGCATAATATTTACCGGAGGCTGTAATTTTTGTTGTACATACTGCCATAACTTTGAAATTGTAGAAAACAGACTTCCACAGATAAGCTTAGATGAAATAATGAGCTTCCTTAAAAATAGAAAAAAAATTCTTGAGGGTGTAGTAATATCAGGAGGAGAACCTTGTATAAATAAAAATTTGCCCGAATTTATAGAGAAAATAAAAAACATAGGATATAAGATAAAACTTGACACTAACGGAGCATATCCTATAATGTTAAAGGAACTGCTTGACAAAAATCTGCTTGATTACGTCGCAATGGATATTAAAGCACCGTTGTGCAAAGAAAAATTAATGCCGATAATAAATGTAGATAATATTGATATGGAAAGCCTGAAAATGTCTGTTGAAATACTTAAAAACAGCAGTGTAGATTACGAATTCAGAACGACTGTAACTAAAGAACAGCTTTCAATAGATGACCTTTGCGAAATATCTCATATGATAAAGGGTTGTAATCACTACATACAACCCTTTAAACTGTCTGAAAATGTTCCGGATAAGACACTTAGTTCTTATACCAAAAAAGAATTAGATGAAATTTTAAAAACATTAAAAAACATAAACCAGAAAACATACATAAGAGGATAATAAAGCTATCAAGATAGTTATCTATAATTTGCCTATATTGAAAGCAAGCTTTCATATAGGCAAATTCAGCAAACTATCAATATAGTTAGCTTATGTTGGATATATGAAAGCTCGCTTTCAATATAGACAATATAAGCTAATCATCAACAATATTCATATTTCTAAAGACAGGTTCAAATCTGCTTTATCCCGTCAACATAAACATTCTCTATATTCATATCATCATCTAAAATATTAAAATCCGCACATTTGCCTATATTTATACTTCCTATCCTATCATCTAAACCTAAGGATTTTGCCGGTACAATACTTGCCATATTAACAGCCTCAAGTTTATCGGCAAGCCCCCATTTTATTACATTTTTTACAGCCCTGTCCATTCTTAAAATAGAGCCTGCCAAAGCTCCGCTCTTTAACCTTACCGTTCCGTTTTCGACTTTTACATCAAAGTTTCCAAGCTTATACATACCGTCTTTTTTACCGCCTGCCATCATACAATCAGTGATTAACATTGTCCGTTTTTTGCTCTTAGCCCTCATAATCACCTTTACAGCCGCAGGATGCACGTGATAGCCGTCACAAATCACCTCGCTGAACGTATCTTCGGTAGATAAAGCCGCTCCCACCATTCCGGGATTCCTATGGTGTAAAGGACTCATAGCATTATACGTATGCACAAAAATATTCGCACCTAAATCTACGGCTCTTTTAGCCTGTTCATAAGTGGCGTTGCTGTGACCCAGTGCCACCTTAATCCCAAGCTTTCCGGCTCTTTTTATAAAATCCTCCGTATTTTCTCTCTCAGGTGCTATAGCTATCTTATTTACCAATCCGTTTGACACATCATACAGCTCTTTTAATGTGTCAAAATCAGGATCTGACATAAATCTCTCGTCTTGAGCCCCTTTAAAAACCTCAGAAAAAAATGGTCCCTCTAAAAAAATTCCGACTATTTTAGCACACTTGTCATTTTTATATTCAGGTAAAGAAACAGCATCTGCAACAATTTTACAGGCATCAATCAGTTTTTCTCTGCTGTCTGTCAGTGTAGTAGGCAAAAACGATGTAACTCCGGTGCTTAACAGTCCCTTCGCCACATTTATCACAGAATCCGTGCTCCTGTCCATTATATCATAGCCTCCGTATCCGTGAACGTGTGTATCCACAAAACCTGATGCTATTATCTTATCGGTATAATCAATTATATTGATATCACTCTCAAAAGGCTCGGATATAATATCTTCTATAATGCCGTCATTTACTAATATATAGCCTTTAAAAAT
>CAUUFM010000149.1:0-2669 GCA_963544505.1 uncultured Lachnospiraceae bacterium
GGGTGCGTTAAGATGTTTTAAGGCTTTTTAAAAAGTTTTAAGTTATTTTTTCAATTTAATGTATTGAAAAATAATATTTTTTAGTTTATTATGATTATAGGAGTTATTGTATTTATATGACGATAGGGGTAGTGCAAACTATATTACTTAATTATATAATTAAGGGAGAGGTATTCTATGAAAAACAATACTAACAACATAGAGGATTTAAAACGACAAGTATCTGAACTCGGAATTTTGAATATTGAAGCCTCCGGCGAGTTTTGTTCGTCTTACATCAAAGATGCTGTTGATGTAGTTAAGTCAATAAATCTGGATTTTCATCAATTAGCAGAAGAAGCAAGAAACAAAAGGAGAAATCCACTAAAATAATGTCAACTACCGATGAAGATACACGGACTATTGAGTGGGCGACAAAACTTTTTCGTCCACTCTTAAGAGATTTAGATATTTCACATCTCGAAACTGATAATGTAAGGATATTGACAGCAGAGTATAGAGCATTTATTAAACATCATATGGATAATTGTGTTGTAGTGGTATGTTATCACAAATTAGAACAAAATTATCATCAGGGGTTGTTTATATGGCAATATAATGATCGTGAAGATTTCTATGCTTTATATATAGTGTTAAATACTAATTTAAAAACTATGCCTATTATTCGTAAAGCTGTATCTGTTCACGAATATACCCACTGTGTAGCTGCTATGCTTGCTTTTTCACGGTTAGAAACAAAAGCACTAATAGAAATTCTTCACTTAAAAATGTCAAAGCGTTTCCATATTCTTACTAGTATTGATACCGAAAAGATATTAAGAGATTTAAAGAAAATACATAAACATAATAAATCTAGTTTAGATACTTTTGATGATTCGCATTTTAGAATAGAATGGGAAGACTTTAGAGCATCATATTCAGAATTATATAGAAATCTATTGTTATCATTTGAGCTTTTTTGTGAAGATGGTTTTTTTGATGAAACTAAAAGAAATTTATTCCATGAATGTACAAAACAAAAAGACCGTAAAAAAGCAACTGAAGTTTTGCTTGAGGTAATACATAAAATTTCTAATGATAAAAATCTTGATGAGGATTTTGTAAAACTTAGAGTTTTTATTAAATTTCTACCATTGATTGACTCTTGTGCAGAAACAAATAATATCGTTTAGATTTTAATTACCCAAACTCAATATTATCTTCCCTCTTTATCGGTTTATACTCTGCTAATCCCCTTAAAGCTGCCATCTTCTCGTTAAACTCATCGTCTGTCTCATGTGTGGAATATCCGGCATAAGTTTGTTCATTCTTATGACCTGTGATGCTCATTCCGGTGCGTTTTTTTGTATTATTGGCTAGATAAGTCGCTACATAGTGTCGCCAAGAATGGAATACTATATTGCGTTCTTTCCGTTCTTTTTCGGTTATGCCGATAACCTCTAAGGCTCTATAGAAGTTTTTACTTATGACCTTTTTATCTACGGGTATATTTGGAATTCCTGAATAGAAGATATACGGGTTTTCAAAATAGCGGTTAAGATTATTTTCATCTTCGGCAAGAGCAAGTAACAAATCTCTTGTTTTCGGCATTAAAGGTACAACCCTAGACTCGCCCGTTTTTGTTGTTTTTAAGCCATCAACTTCAGACCAAGAATGACGGATAAATAGCCTATCAAGACCTATGTCATCTTTTCGCAAAGCTAAAATCTCGCCTATTCTCATACCCGTTTGACTTGCTAAAAGACAGGCTGTAAAAGAGCGTTTGCATTTCCAGTTTATGCTAAAAAGCTCGTTTACTTCCTTATAAGTTAATATGCCCCGTTCTTTCCTTTTTTCTGCAAACTTTAAAAGTCCTATTTCTATGTTTTGTGCAATTATCTTTTTTGTATAAGCGTATTTTAAAGGTTTACAAATTGACTGAGCTATGTGGTTAATTGTAGACCCTGCTATACCTTTATCTTGACACTCCAGTAAAAACTCATTTATCATCTCTGTATTCATTTCTGACAAATAAAAGTTACCGAATACCGGCAAAATATGTTTTTTAGCCGTATTTAGCATATTGCGGCAATGAGATTTACCCATTGTTTTACCGGTTGCAAGCCGCTCTTTAATATAGGTGCTGTCTTCTCTATTCCAGAAACCAACAATGTAATCACTTAAAAGCGGGGTAGCGGTATCTTGAACTCTAACACTTTGTCTTACAAAACCTCTTTTTTGTAAAGCCGTTAAAACTTCAGATGCAGAGTTTAAATTAAAATCTTTACTTTTGATTGCAGCTAAAATAAAATCCATCGTCTCGATTTCAATGATTTTTCCTTTATTGGGTATACCATTTTTAAGCCATTGAATGATAATTTTTTCAGCTTCTTTTTTATTTTGAGTTCCTAAAGATATTGCCGGTAGATATTTATTAGTCTTTGTGTTTAAGAACCGGACAGCACAATTACGTCCACCTCTGGCACTGTAAAGCAGATATTCTTTTTTAGCCATTCTTCTCTCCAAAATCATAGACCGTACACAAAAAATTATGCGACATTTTATACGACAGTCCATCAAAAAGAGAAAAGAAAGTGATGTTTTCAAGGGGATTGAAAACCTGTAAGTCCATATCAGATATAGACTTACAAAACTGGGCAATACTGGAATCGAACCAGTGACCCCAAGCG
>CAUUFM010000150.1:0-2647 GCA_963544505.1 uncultured Lachnospiraceae bacterium
CAAGACATATAAAGCTTCTTCCTCCCTTTGACAGATAGGCTCCGTTTACAAAGTCAAGCTGTCCGCCCGCTCCGCTTATGTGTCTGACTCCTGCGGATTCTGAAGCTACCTGACCGAAAAGGTCTATTTCTATACAGTTGTTTATTGATACAAAGTTATCAATTTGAGAAATAATCCTTACATCGTTTGCATAATCCACGGATACCGCCATAAGTTCCGGATTGTCGTTCATAAAGTCATAAAGCATCTGTGTGCCTGCGGCAAAAGCGTATACCTGTCTTCCGGTATCCAGTTTTTTTCTTGATCCGTTTATTTTTCCAGCCTTTGTCATAAGAGCAAATGCGTCCACGTACATTTCCGTATGAACTCCCAAGTCTTTAAGGTCGGACTTTGCTATCATTGAGCCTACGGCGTTGGGCATACCTCCTATTCCGAGCTGTAAACAGTCGCCGTCGTGGATATACGGTAATATCAGTTCCGCAACTTTCTGATCTATTTCACTCGGTGCGCCGCCTTTCATTTCCGCCAAAGGCTCGTTGCCGCCCTCTATTATTCCGGATACTTTACTTATGTGTATGTTATGTCCGAAACCGCCGTGGCAGTTCGGTATATTTTTATTCACCTCTACTATTATTGTGTCGGTAACCTCAATAAGAGCCTGTAGATGTGACGCACTTACTCCGAAATTGAAGTAGCCGTATTCGTCCATCTCGCCCACCTGAAAGCAGGCTACATCGACGTGCTTTATATTATCCCTATAATATGCAAGCAATTCTGAAAACTTTAAAGGATTATAGAAAGCGAAGCCCTTATCCATAAGCTTTCTTTCAAGACCCGATGTATGCCAGGAGTTCCAAGTGATTCTGTCTGCCGCATCTTCTATTTTTGTAACTGCCGGCTGCCATAGGGCTATTGCACCTCTAAAATTGAGGTCGGTTAAATCTTTTTCATTTTGAAGTCTTTTTGCAAGTTCTTCGTCAAATGCTCTTGTATGGTTTACACAAAAACCATAGTCGATATAATCTCCGCTTTTTACAAGCTTTGCAGCAGCGGCGGCTGTGGTTAATTTTTTTGAATATTCTTCTCTAAAGTTCATTGGTATAAATCCTTTCTTCAATATTTTATGTATCTTATGAAGCCATTGATATTATAGCACCCACAAATAGTAGGGTCAATAGAAATCTGTGATAAGTAAATAACGATATATTGATGATATATTAATAATATATTAATAATATACTTTAATGATATATTTTGATAATACGCTTTGATAATCTGCTTTCGTTGCCTATATTGAAAGCAAGCTTTCATATAGGAACTCAGCAGATTATCTTCGTTGACTATATTAAGAGCAAGCTCTAATATAGTCAACCACAGCGTATTATCTTGATAGTCAGCTATATTTGCCCATATTGAAAGTAAACTTTCGTATAGGCAGACTCAGCATATTATCTTTGTTGCCTATATTAAGAGCAAGCTCTAATATAGGCAACTCAGCATATTATCTTGATAGTTAGCTATACTTGCCTATACTGAAAGCAAGCTTTCTTATAGGCAAGTTCAGCTAACCATCTTGATGCTTTGCTTATATTGCCTATATTGAAAGTAAGCTTTCATATATCCGACGTAAGTATATTACCGTTACAGCAATTTGCACAAATTATCTGTTTAATTTTTGTGCATATTAACAGAAAAACTTAAAAAATACACAAAAGGCATTGAAATATTGTGAAAAATCTGTTAGCATAAAATTTATATTAAATAAGTATATATATTGGTCGGATTGTAGCTGTTTTTCGGATAAAACCATATTTTATCACCAAAGGCGTTAAGCCTGTGGAAAGTGAGATATGATTTTTTTTTGGAGTTTTATATTAAGGAGAAATTTATGGGCTGGTTTGGAAAAAATAAAAAAAACGTTGTTTATGAGTTGAATTCTGTAGTTACAGGTAAGGCTGTCAGTATAAAAGACGTGGAAGATCCTACGTTTTCTGAGGAAATTTTGGGAAAGGGTGTTGCCGTTATTCCTGAAGATAACAAGATTACCGCCCCTTGTGACGGTAAGGTGGATTTGATTTTTCCTACGGGACACGCTGTAAATATTGTATCTGAATTCGGAGCGGAGATTTTAATACACGTAGGACTGGATACGGTACAACTGAAAGGTCAGGGATTCAAAACAGTTGTAAAAGACGGAGATAATGTTAAAAAAGGCGATGTTTTAATAGAATTTGATAAAGAGGGAATCAGTCAGAAGGGCTATAACCTGATTACTCCCGTTATTATTTGTAACAGCGATAATTATTCACAAATAGAGGGCGTTTTAGGCGACAGAGTGACCGGTGATGATGTAATATTAAAACTTAAAAAGAAATGATATCGTTTTACAATGATTGAGGTGTTATTATGATAAAAGGAAAAGGACTTTCGGTGTACGAGGGTATTGCAATAGGAAGGACCTATCTGTATAAAAAGACGGAGTTTTTTGAGGATTCATCTTATAATTATACCGGAATCAAGGACGAGCTGATATCCTTTGAAAATGCTTTGGCTAAGGCAAAAGAGGATTTAAATGAACTTTATGAACGAACGAAGATAGAAATAGGTGAGGAACAGGCATCTATAATAGAGGTACAGGCTTTAATGC
>CAUUFM010000151.1:0-2626 GCA_963544505.1 uncultured Lachnospiraceae bacterium
TTTTTAATATTATGAATTTGGCAAGTCTTATTTCTGTAAACTTGGGTATAATGAATTTGCTTCCTATTCCTGCATTTGACGGCGGAAGACTCTTTCTTATTTTGATTGAACTTTTAAGAGGAAAAAAATTAAAGCCTAAAACAGAAGAAAAAATCTTAACTGTCGGCTTTTTGATAATAATAGGACTATCTGTGCTTGTGATATTTAATGATGTTGTGAGATTGATTAAATAATTATAAGAAACTTATAATCGGAGTGACAGGATTTGAACCTGCGACCTCAGCGTCCCGAACGCTGCGCTCTACCAAACTGAGCCACACTCCGTAAAACATTGCTATTATATTACAAATTTTTATAAAATGCAACAACTTTTATTTAAAAACATATATTGGACATAGATTTATGCTATTTTTTTACTATGAATGCTCGCAAAACAAATAGATCTATGCGATGAAAATTAAAAAATATGTGTTGAACTTTATTGTTTTATGTATATAATATATAAGTTGGATATAATTTTAAAAATTTCTGAGATTTGTAAGGAGAATAAAATAAATTGAATAACAATGACAACAGAAACAATAATAATCGAAATAATAAGATTCTTGCCTTTATGGCTATTTTATTGTTTCTTTTAATAAGTATGAGTTTTTTAAACAGTATGCTCAAATCTGCAACCGATCCTATTCATATCACTTATACGGAATTTATTAAGATGGTTCGTGAAAATGAGGTGGAATCCGTTAAGTTAAAAAATGACAGAATTTTGATAAAACCCTCTGATAATAAGAATATTAGAAAGGGCATATCTTATTTTACAAGTAATATAGGTGATAACAGGCTTTATGAAACCTTGGACAGATACGGAGTTGAAATAGACGGTCAGGTGGTTGACCCTACCGAGCAGTTTATTGCAAAGATTATAACTTTATTATTGCCTTTACTTTTGGTTTACGGAATTTTTCTTTTAGTGATTAGAAAAGCGGGTAAAAGCGGCGGTGTTTTCGGCATAGGAAAAAGTAATGCAAAAGAGTATGTTCAAAAAGATACGGGTATTACATTTAACGATGTTGCAGGAGAAGATGAGGCTAAGGAATCTCTTCAGGAAGTTGTGGATTTTCTGCACAATCCTACAAAGTATACCGGTATCGGAGCAAAGCTTCCGAAGGGTGTTTTATTGGTAGGCCCTCCGGGTACGGGAAAAACCCTGCTTGCAAAGGCGGTGGCAGGAGAAGCGAAGGTGCCGTTTTATTCATTGTCAGGTTCATCTTTTGTGGAGATGTTTGTAGGCGTAGGAGCTTCAAGGGTCAGAGATTTGTTTGAAGATGCGAAAAAGAATGCTCCCTGTATAATCTTTATTGATGAAATTGATGCGGTAGGAAAGAGCAGAGATTCAAGGTTTGGAGGAAATGATGAAAGAGAGCAGACTTTAAATCAGCTTCTTGCGGAGATGGACGGATTTGACTCATCTAAAGGACTTTTGGTGTTGGCTGCTACAAATATTCCGGAGGTATTGGATCCCGCATTGCTTCGTCCGGGACGTTTTGACAGGAGAGTAATAGTGGATAAACCTGATCAGAAAGGTCGAGAGGCAATATTAAAGGTACATTCAAACAATGTAAAGATTGATGATAGCGTTGATTTAAAAGAGATAGCATTTGCAACCTCCGGAGCCGTAGGGTCGGATCTTGCCAATATGGTAAATGAGGCGGCGATTTTAGCGGTAAAGGATAGAAGAAATCTTGTTTCTCAAAAGGATTTATTTGCGGCGGTTGAGCTTGTTTTGGTAGGAAAAGAGAAAAAAGACAGGGTTTTGAGTATGGAAGAACGTAGAATAGTATCATTTCACGAAGTGGGACACGCTTTGGCTGCGGCTGTTCAAAAGAACTGTGAGCCGGTGCAAAAAATCACTATTGTGCCGAGGACTATGGGGGCATTGGGCTATACTATGACCGTTCCTGAAGAGGAAAAATTTCTTGATACAAAGGATCAGCTCCACGACAGAATAGTGGAATATTTAGCCGGCAGAGCCGCAGAGGATATTGTCTTTAATACCATAACCACAGGTGCAGCCAATGATATAGAAAGAGCTACGGCTATTGCTAAAAATATGGTTACAAGGTTCGGAATGAGCGAAAGATTCGGAATGATGGGTCTTGCAACGACTGAAAGTAAATATCTTAACAACAGATCCAGTCTTGAATGCAGTGATGTAACAGCCGCCGCTATAGATGAAGAAATAAATAAGTATCTGAAGATGTGCTATCAGCAGGCAAAGGATTTATTAAATGCCAACAGAGAGGCTTTAGATGTCATATCCGAGCATCTGATAAAACACGAAACTATTACCGGAAAAGAGTTTATGCAGCTTTTTAGAGAAGTACAAGATAAAGATAGGACTGTATTGGAAAATGTTACTGAGAGTTTATAATGATATTAAAAAATATTTTTCATTTATTATTTATTCTGCAAAGGCAACATTGAAATCGGAGGTGTCCAATTCGCATTTAGGCTGGATTTGGTGGATTTTAGAGCCTCTGTTGTTTATGTTTATTTATATGTTTGTCGGGCTTGTAGTGTTTCAAAAAGGCGAAAAATATTTTGCAATTTTTGTATTTATCGGACT
>CAUUFM010000152.1:0-2614 GCA_963544505.1 uncultured Lachnospiraceae bacterium
ACAGGGCAAAAGAGATTTATGGAGATCCGATTCCTGAGCCGATTGGAGAAAGGCTTGAAAAGGAGTTGACATCTATAATCGGAAACGGTTATGCGGTGATGTATATAATCGCAAGAAAGTTGGTAAAAAAATCTAACGAAGACGGGTATATGGTAGGAAGCAGAGGCTCTGTCGGGTCATCACTGGTAGCTACAATGGCAGAAATAACAGAGGTTAATCCTATGCCTCCGCATTATTATTGCTCCGGTTGTCATTATAGTGATTTTGATTCAGACTTGGTAAAAAAATATTTAAGAGGAGCGGGGTGTGATATGCCTGATATGTTATGCCCCGTTTGCGGACAGCCGTTGTCAAAGGACGGTTTTGATATACCTTTTGAAACATTTTTAGGTTTTAAGGGAGATAAGGAGCCGGATATAGACCTTAACTTTTCAGGAGAATATCAAGCTACGGCACATAAATATACTGAAGAAATATTTGGAGAGGGAAACACATTTAAGGCAGGAACTGTCGGAACTATTGCGGAAAAAACCGCTATCGGATATGTAAAAGGCTATTTTGAAGAAAAGGGAATAGAGAAAAGACGTTGTGAGCTGTTAAGAATGGCAACATACTTAACGGGAATAAAAAGAACTTCAGGGCAGCACCCCGGCGGAATAGTGGTATTGCCTAAAGGAGAGGACATTACTACATTTACTCCCGTACAGCATCCTGCAAACGATGTGAACAGCCCCATAATAACCACACATTTTGATTATCATTCTATAGAGCATAACCTATTAAAGCTTGATATATTAGGGCACGATATCCCAAGCACAATAAAGATGCTCGAAGATTTGACAGGTTTTAAGGCTACTGATGTTTCTCTTGCGGATAAGTCCGTTTTATCATTATTCAATTCTACGGAAGTCTTGGGAATAAAGCCTGAAGATATAGGAGGTTGTGTACTTGGAGTTTTAGGAATGCCGGAGTTCGGAACGGATTTTGTAATGCAGATGTTAATAGATACAAAGCCTAAATCCTTTTCCGATTTGGTGCTGATTTCAGGACTTTCACACGGGACTAATGTGTGGACGGATAATGCACAGATTTTAATAAAAGAAAATATTACCACTTTATCGGGAGCTATCTGTACCAGAGATGATATTATGCTTTATTTAATAGAAAAGGGCTTGGAGTCATCAACAGCATTTACTATTATGGAACAGGTACGAAAGGGTAAGGGATTAAAGACCGATCAGGAGGCATATATGCTTGAAAACGGTGTGCCGAAATGGTATATAGAATCTTGTAAAAAAATCAGTTATATGTTTCCTAAAGCACATGCGGTTGCTTATGTAATGATGAGTTATAGAATAGGATATTATAAGATTTTTTATCCCTTGGCATATTATGCCGCATATTATTCTATCAGAACAGATGTTTTTGATTATATGATATTTTGCAGCGGAAAAGAGGTATTAAATAAGCATATAGACGAATACCTTAAAATAAAGGCTCCAAAGGCGAATGAAAAGGAGCTTTACAAGCTTATGTGCATAGTAAGAGAGATGTATGCCAGAGGAATTGAATTTTTGCCTATTGATTTATACAAGGCTAAAGCCACTGAATTTCAGGTGATTGACGGAAAAATTATGCCGGCATTAAATTCTATAGCGGGTCTTGGAATTACTGCGGCAAAATCTATTGAGCTTGAGGCTAAAGAGGCTCCTTTTACCTCTATTGAGGAATTCAAATCAAGGACGAGTGTTGATCAAACTTCAATAAGCAAGCTGATTGACTTGGGGATTTTAAAGGGGCTTCCGGCAGCGGCACAGTTATCAATATTTGATTTTATGTAATTTAAATTTAATAGTATTTATGGTATAATGTGAGCACTTAGCGAATACGAGCTAAGCGAAGTATGAGCTTAGTATTTATGGTATAATATAGATAAGCTAAAAAAAGGGGAGTGATGTTTTGAATACAGAAAATGAAATAAATGTAAACAAACAGTTAAAAGACAGTTTATTTACACATTTGTTTAAGGATATAAAATATCAAAGGAAGCTATACTGCGCACTCTATGATGATGTGGATAAATATAAAGACGAAGATTTTAAGTTAATTACGCTTGAAAATACCTTAGTGTATGATGTATACAATGATTTAGGCTTATTGGTGAAGGATAAATTAATCTTATTAGTGGAAGCCCAAAGCACATACAATCCGAATATGGCAATAAGATTATTGATTTATATTGCGAACACCTATTACAATTACATATTAGATAATTCTTTGAACATATATGGAGTAAAAAAGATGGAACTTCCCAAGCCTGAATTTATTTTGGTTTATACCGGAACGACAAATATAGAGAATAAAATATTAAAGCTGTCTGACAGTTACATTCACGGAGAAGAAATTCCTCTTGAATTAATTGTAAAAATTATTACAAAAGATAATGTACCGGAAAACATCATTTCTGAATATATCAACTTTTGCCAAAAATACGATAGCTTAAAACAGGGTCTTAAGAGCAAGGAAGAAATATTAAAGGCACTTAAAGCGACAATATCGTATTGTAAAGAACATAATATCTTAAAAGAATTTTTAGAATTAAAGGAAAGAGAGG
>CAUUFM010000153.1:0-2604 GCA_963544505.1 uncultured Lachnospiraceae bacterium
AATCATAGTAAAATAAAGGATTTGGTAAAAGGAGTTTTTAAAATGAGTGAAAGTTGTGGAAATAATTGCGGCAGCTGTTCAAGTAATTGTTCCGACAGAACCGAAGAACAGATTGATTTGTCAGAAAAATTACACGAAAGGAGCAGAGTAAAAAAGGTAATCGGGATTGTAAGCGGTAAGGGCGGTGTCGGAAAGTCTTTAGTCACCTCTTTACTTGCCGTAACTATGAATAAGCGTGGACATAGAACGGCAATTCTTGATGCCGATATTACAGGGCCCTCCATTCCGAAGGCTTTCGGAGTAAAACAAAGAGCTTTAGGAGATGAAAACGGGATTTTTCCGGTAAAGACAAAAAACGGGATAGATTTAATGTCGGTAAATTTATTGCTTGAAAATGATACCGACCCGGTGGTTTGGAAAGGACCTATGATTTCTACCACCGTTAAACAGTTCTGGAGCGATGTTATATGGGAAAATGAGGATTATATGTTCATAGATATGCCTCCCGGAACAGGCGATGTACCTCTCACGGTATTCCAGTCAATCGCCGTAGACGGAATTATAGTTGTGACCTCTCCGCAGGAGCTTGTATCTATGATAGTGACAAAGGCTGTAAAAATGGCTGAAATGATGAATATAAGGATACTTGGAATTGTAGAAAATATGTCTTATTTCAGATGTCCCGATAATAATAAGGACTATAAGATTTTTGGAGAAAGTCATATTGAAGCTGTTGCCGATATGTATAATTTAAAGGTTTTATCAAAGATTCCAATTGATCCGAAAATTGCGAATTTATGCGATAACGGGCTTATAGAGCTGATAGATGACAACTATTTTGAAGATGTAGCAAAAATGCTTGAGGAGTTATAAAAGTAAAAAATATGAATGAGTATATGGAAAGTTCTAAAAAACTGATTGATTTTTTGGATAATAATCCAAGTGCTTTTCACGCAGTTGCAGGATTGGCACAAATGTATGAAAATGCCGGTTTTAAAAGACTTAATGAGAATGAAAAATATGATATAAGCTTAGGAGGAAGCTATTTTGTAACAAGAAATAATTCATCAATAATAGCTTTTAAGATTCCGAATAGAGAATATAAAGCCTTTAATATAATGGCTGCACATTCAGATTCTCCGACATTTAAGATAAAGCCGAACGCCGAAATAGAGGTGGAAAAGAGTTTTATAAAGTTAAATGTTGAGAAATATGGCGGAATGCTGATGGCTCCCTGGTTTGACAGACCTCTTGGCATAGCGGGAAGAGTGATGGTAAGGGCAGGCTTAAAAATAAAAGAGATGCTTTTACACATAGACAGAAATATTTTGATGATACCAAGTCTTGCCATACATATGAACAGAGAAGCGAATGACGGATATAAATATAATGCACAGGTTGATTTATTACCTGTTTTTGCTGAAAAAGACAGCAATATTGATTTGGCTGATATTATTGCAAGGCAGTTGACTATCGACAAAAATGATATTTTAGATTCCGACCTTTTTTTGACAAGCAGGGTAAAGGGGACTGTTTGGGGAGCTGACAATGAGTTTATTGCCTCCGCTCATCTTGATGACTTGCAATGTGCATATTGCGGGGCTGTGAGCCTTATAGAATCTGAAAACGATAATGCGGTTATAGTAAATGCGGTTTTTGACAATGAGGAAGTAGGTTCGGGAACAAGACAGGGAGCGGCATCTACGTTTCTAAAGGATACCCTTATGCGTATAAACAAGGCTCTTAATTTTGACGATGAAAAATATATGACGGCTGTAGCTGACAGTTTTATGGTGTCTGCCGATAATGCTCACGGACTGCACCCGAATTATGAACAAAAGGCGGATCCTGTAAATCGCCCTAAGTTAAATCAGGGTATAGTGATAAAATACAGTGCCAATCAAAAGTATACAACAGATGCGGTATCCGCCGCCGTTTTTAAGGCTATATGCCAAAAAGCCGATGTGCCGATACAGACATTTACCAACAGATCCGATGTCATAGGAGGCTCTACATTAGGCAATATTTCAAGTACGCAGGTTTCCTTAAAGACCGTAGATATAGGGCTGGCACAGTGGGCGATGCATTCTCCTTATGAAAGCGCCGGTGTAAAGGATACATATTATTTGCAAAAAGCACTTAAGGAGTTTTTTGCAGCTGATGTGGCTGCAATGCTTGATTAAATATGAGCCTATATTTATTATGAGAGATTTAAGAAGACAGCTGTTATTTATATTGAGATTAAATTAAGAAAGGGATAAGAAGTATGCTTGAAACAGGTACGAAGGCACCGTCATTTTCCTTGCCTGACCAAAACGGTAATATTCATACGTTGGAGGAGTACAGGGGCAAAAAGGTAATTCTGTATTTTTATCCTAAGGATAATACGCCGGGCTGTACTAAGCAGGCTTGCAATTTTTCCGAACTGTATCCGCAGTTTACACAAAAAGATGCTGTAGTCATAGGAGTGAGCAAGGATTCTGTGGCATCTCATAAAAAATTTGAGGAAAAATTCAATCTTAGGTTTACCTTGTTATCTGATGAGGAAAAAGATGTTTTGATTGCCTATGATGTATGGAAAGAAAAGAAAAATTACGGCAAGAC
>CAUUFM010000154.1:0-2603 GCA_963544505.1 uncultured Lachnospiraceae bacterium
AAGCAGCGTTATGAACTTAAGGGAAGCTTTGACATCTCTTTACCGGTATATTTTTGTGGAAAGCAGTTGACAGTATGTGATTTGACCGTACCGGCTAAGGCGGCTTGGAAAAGTAAATTGTAGTTTTAATAATTGGTGGAGAAAAGTTTATGAGTAAAATATTTTTTTTAGAATATATACAGGAGGATTTTGATGATTTAAAGGATAATATATCTCAAAATATCAAGACGGCGGACATTACCGCAGTTTCAGGAAAAAATGTGGATATCAAAGAGTTTATAAAGGTTAAAATGAGGGGGATAGAGCAGCTTGATTTTTTCTTGCTTGATGTTAGAGCACTTCAAAATACGGATTATACATCTATACTTTTGTTTAAAGCTAATATTTTAGAAAAATTTCCTGATTTATCGGGATTTTTTGTTATAGCCAGACATTCCTCGGGGTTAAGCAATGAGGAATATAATGATATTATCAGAAATTCTGTCAGCGGTAAGAACTATATTGTATTTAATGAAAGTGATAATTCCGCTCTGTCTGATAAGCTGCTGAATTGTATTAAAAATATCCTATCTGATAAAGAGAAGATTATGGATACGATTGATATTGAAAATCCGGTAAAGGAAAAATTAAAAATATCTGATAATGAAAGTGTTGCAACTATTAAAAGGAATTCAGGAAAATCTTTAAATGCAAAGAAAAATACTGTGATTGATGAATTATCGGATAAAGAATATGAACAGGTAAAGATAACGGAAGATATAAAAAAGGAAACGAAAGATAAACTGAACAATGAAGATTTAAAATTAAATGCAGATGATTTATTGGTTGCGGAAACTGTCACCGTTTATAATAAACCGGAGAATTATGTTTTTAATAATATTAACAAGAAATTATTATGGGGCAGTTTTAATAATATAATTATATTGTTCGGGGTAAATAAAGCTGTCGGAACGAGTTTTGTGTCTATGAGTCTTGCATTGGAATTAAAGAACAGCGGAGCAAGGGTGTCATATGTTCAATTTGATCCTATACCTGATCTTGATTATCAGGCAAAAGATTTCGGATTTATCTATAATGGGAACGACTATGAATATGACGGACTTGTGCTGACAAAAAACAAATTTTTAAATGATATGAATTGTTATGTAATAGACATCGGTAACAATATTAAATATTTAAATAGAGCCTGTGAGCTTGGCTGGCTTGATAAAGGAAGACTGATTTTGGTTTCCGCAGGCAATTATAAAGGGTTAAAAAAACTTGATGAAACTATTGAGGATATAAAAGCATTACAGGTAAAATCAAATATAATTTTGATAAATTCCATATTGGATAAGGAGGCATATTCAAAGTATGATCAAGACTTGTTGTATTTCTTTGAATTTATGAAACACATAGATGATAAGGAAAATAAATATGTGTTGTCGTTAATTGTAGATGAATTAAATAAAGATTTTGAAAGCAGGATATAAAACC
The DNA here is from genome assembly GCA_963544505.1 of uncultured Lachnospiraceae bacterium. GTDB lineage: Bacteria > Bacillota > Clostridia > Lachnospirales > Lachnospiraceae > CAUUFM01. The sequence goes on from CAUUFM010000154.1 coordinate 1,477, forward strand.
GTCACAGCTCTTTAAATCGTTGATATGAATTATTATTTATGATAGTATAATGTAAGGATTGAAAAGAGATTTTAGGAGGGTTTTAGCTTGAAAGCCATATTAGAAATATTTCCCGGGTTAATAATTGAGGAGAGGCTTTGTGAGGCGGCAAGGCATAATATAATAGAAAAATTAGTTGTAAATAATGATAGAACATCGGTATCGATATTTTTAAGTGATTTGCCTGATAACGTAAGGAAAGATGACTTGATTGCTATTGAAAGAGAAATTAAAAGGCAGTTATTTAATGATATTCCTTTAGAAATAAAAATGGTGTATAAGCTTAAAGAAACGGAGCCTATAGTAGAAAAAAAAGAGGAAAACTTTCAGAAACCTCAGTTGAAGAGTATTCAGGGAGCAGGAGAAAAAAGATACAGAACAAAGCTTAATCAAGATGCTTCAGACGGGCTTTTATATGGGAAACCTTTTGAAACAGGCGAAATAACACCTCTTAGTAAAATTGAAGGACCTTGTAATGATATTTGTATAAATGCAAAGATATTTGCAAGCGATAAGCGAGAATACCAACAGGGGCAGATGATAATATATAATCTTTCTTTGACTGATTTGACTGACAGCATAAGTATGAAACTTTTTTTGGCAAAAAAAGATGCTGTAGTTTTAGAAGAAAGATTTAATTCTGTAAAAAGCATTACTGTAAGGGGAAACATAATAAGAGATCAGTATGACAGGGAGCTGACATTAAGTAATGTTTTCGGTATCAAAAAAAGTAATAATTCTTTGGATAATAAAAGAGAGGATAAATCCGAGGTTAAAAGAGTCGAACTGCATTGTCATACCAAAATGAGCGAGCTTGACGGAATGATTGATGTGTCCGATTTGATTAAGCAGGTCACCTCTTGGGGGCATAAGGCGGTGGCAATTACCGATCACGGTGTGGTTCACGCCTTTACCGGAGCAAGTAATATTGCAAAGAGTTTTAAAGATTTTAAACTCATACTTGGAATGGAAGGTTATCTGGTAGATGACTTAAAAGGGGCGGTGGAAAATTCAAAGGGTCAAGACATAGATACGGACTATGTGGTTTTTGATATTGAAACCACAGGATTGAATGAAACATCTGATGA
>CAUUFM010000155.1:0-2527 GCA_963544505.1 uncultured Lachnospiraceae bacterium
AAGATATCGGTGAATTAGATGGATAAAAATACTATTTTGGTGGTTGATGACGAAAAGTTAATTGTAAAAGGTATAAAGTTCAGTCTGGAGCAGGACGGTATGGCGGTGGATTGTGCCTATGACGGTCAGGAGGCTATAGATCTTTTTAAAAGTAAAGAGTATTCTTTGGTATTGCTTGATTTGATGCTCCCCAAGATTGACGGTTTTGAGGTTTGCCGCCGAATTAGAGAAAGCTCCAATGTTCCGATAATTATGCTGACAGCCAAAAGTGATGATATTGATAAGATTATGGGGCTTGAATATGGGGCTGATGATTATGTAACGAAGCCGTTTAATATTCTTGAAATAAAGGCAAGGATAAAGGCGGTGATTAGACGTACCGGCTCTCAAAAAAACAGTGTATCTTCAGACAGTGATGAAAATACAATGCTAATCGGAGAATTGAAGTTTGATAAGGCGTGGAAAAGGCTTTATATCAGGAATAAGGAAATAAATCTTACAGGCAAGGAATATGAGGTATTTGAGCTGCTTGCGTCCACTCCCAACAGGATATACAGCAGAGATGAGCTTTTAAGACTTGTATGGGGTAATGATTATTTAGGCGATGCCAGAACTGTTGATGTACATATAAGAAGGCTTCGTGAAAAGATAGAGAGTAATCCGGGAGATCCTAAATATGTACACACTAAATGGGGTGCCGGATATTATTTTCAGGATTAGGAGAACGGCTTGAAAAAAACTCGTAAAGGATTTTATCTGTCACTCAGATTTTTAATTTTCTTTAATATTTCCTTAATTGGAATTTTATCAATTACTATTTTAAAATACGGCATAATCAGCAGTGTCAGGGAGCAGAGAATAAAGCTTCGTCAAAATGATATTGCCAGTCAATGTCTTATAATCAGCAATCATATCACTGATTATGATTATTTTAATAATCCGCAGTCGGAGATGATAAATAGCGAAGTTCTCCAGCTTGCTACGATGTTCAGCGGAAGAATTTTAATCTTAAACAAGGAATTTAAAATAGTTAAGGATACGTTCGATCTTGATGTCGGAAAAACTGATATTTCCAAGCAGGCTATTATAACATTCAGAAATGATAAAACCTACATAGATTATGACAGAAAGCATAAACTGATGGAGGTTTGTTTTCCTATTCATAAAAAAATTGATTCTAAAGAAGTGACAGGGTTGCTTATGATTGCCGTATCTACAGACAGCCTGGAGGAAACTACAAATAAAGTAAACCAAAAGGCGAATATTTTATTATTTATCTTCTATGCAATTATAATATTTATGGCATTTTTTATTTCTATTTTTTTAACAGCACCCATAAATAAAATAATATCGCATCTATCTACATTAGTTGACGGCAGGAGCAGTGATGAGCTGAAAGTGTATAATTTTAAAGAAACTGCTCTATTTTCAGATAAATTCAATCTTCTTTTTGCCAGAATGAAATCTATTGACGAATCCAGACAGGAATTTGTGTCAAATGTATCTCACGAATTAAAAACCCCTATGGCATCAATTAAGGTGCTGGCAGATTCATTATTATCGGACGAGAGTGCTCCAAGGGAGCTGTACATAGAATTTTTAAAGGATATTGCCGATGAGATTGATAGGGAAAACAGAATAATTACCGATTTGCTGTCACTTGTTCGCCTTGATAAAAAGGCAGGCAGTCTTGATATACAATCCGTGAATATCAATGAGATGGTGGAAGAGGTATTAAAGCTTATGAAACCTATTGCAGATGAAAGTCATATAGACATAGTATTTGAGAGTTTTAGACCCATAACGGCTGAAGTTGATAAAATAAAATTGTCACAGGCGGTTATGAATCTTGTTGAAAATGCGGTAAAATATAATAATGAAATAGGCTGGGTACACGTGTCGATAAATTCCGATCATAAATATTTTTATATAAAGGTATCTGATAACGGCATAGGAATACCTGAAGATCAATTAGATAGGATATTTGACAGATTTTATAGGGTTGATAAATCTCATTCAAGAGAAATAAACGGTACGGGACTTGGGCTTGCACTTACAAAGAGTACGGTAATTCTTCATCACGGCTCAATTAAGGTTAACTCCATTCTTGGTGACGGCACGACATTTGATATTAGAATACCTTTGGCGTATTCGGAAAAGTGATTACGGTGTAAATAATGAGAAAATATATTGTTTTTATCATATGTTTAATGTTGTCGGTATTTTCGGGCTGCGGATCCGATAAAAAACAAAATGATAATACGGAATATACCTATTATGCTTATTATTTGAATATTGAAAATAATGAAACGGTTAAAGAGGGTATAGATATTGAAGAAATTGAAAACTTGGGAGATAACTTTAAAAAAATTGATTATCTGATAAATAAATTAAAAAATCCTAAGGATATATCAAACGTCCACCCCGTACTTAATAAAGATGTAAAAATATTATCATATCAGTTGGAAAACAGGCAATTAAAGCTTGATTTTTCATTGGAATATCAGTCTTTGAAAAGCGATATCGA
>CAUUFM010000156.1:0-2523 GCA_963544505.1 uncultured Lachnospiraceae bacterium
GCTGAAGTTTATCTATCTTGCGGAGTGATGGGAAACGGAAAGGCTCCAAGCGGCGCTTCTACAGGTATTTATGAAGCATTGGAGTTAAGAGATGACGATAAAACCCGTTTCGGCGGCAAGGGGGTATCAAAGGCTGTTGATAATATAAACAATGATATCAGAGAAGAACTTGTAGGAATGAGTGCCGATAATATCTATGAAATAGATAAGGCAATGATAGATTTGGACGGTACAAAGGATAAGTCAAAGCTTGGTGCAAATGCCATACTTGCCGTATCAATAGCGGCAGCCGATGCCGCTGCAAAGGCTTATGATATGCCGCTGTACCGTTTCCTCGGCGGAGCAAATGCTACGGTTCTTCCCGTTCCTATGATGAATATCTTAAATGGTGGAGCTCATGCCGCAAACACCGTCGATGTTCAGGAATTTATGATAATGCCTGTGGGTGCGAAATCTTTCAAAGAGGCTCTGCGTCAATGTACAGAGGTCTTCCACAAGCTTCAATCATTATTAAAGGAAAAAGGTCTGTCTACGGCAGTCGGTGATGAGGGCGGTTTCGCTCCTGATTTAAAGAGCGATGAGGAGGCTATTCAATTTATAATTGAGGCTATAAAGGCTGCAGGATTTGAGCCTGAAAAGGATTTTGTTTTGGCTATGGACGCCGCTTCATCTGAGTGGAAGAGCGAAAAAGGCAAGGGCTTTTACAAGCTTCCTAAGGCGGGTACGGAGTTTACATCAGAAACACTGATTGCTCATTGGGCGGACCTTTGTGATAAATATCCTATTTATTCTATAGAAGATGCTCTTGATGAGGAGGACTGGGACGGATTTACCGCCATTACCGAAAAGCTCGGAAAGAGAGTACAGCTGGTAGGCGATGATCTTTTTGTTACAAATACCGAAAGGCTGTCAAAGGGCATAAGCATAAAGGCGGGCAACTCCATTTTAATAAAACTTAACCAGATAGGATCGGTATCCGAAACATTGGAAGCCATAAAAATGGCTCATAAGGCGGGCTATACCGCTATTGTATCTCACAGATCGGGAGAAACAGAGGATACTACCATCGCCGATCTTGCAGTAGCATTAAATGCCGGACAGATAAAGACCGGTGCTCCGAGCAGAAGCGAACGTGTGGCTAAATACAATCGTCTGTTAAAAATAGAAGAGGAATTGGAAAGTGCCGCTACTTATCCCGGCGTTAAAACTTTCCGCATTGAAAGATAACTTTTATTAAAATATTTCAAGCTGATATGTTAAGTTTTTAATATATCAGCTTTTTTGGATTTTACTGTTTGTCGCATATTTAATAAAGAGTATTAAAATGAAAGATTTAATATGATCAGTTTATTTGACGGTTTAAGAGAATTTACATTTGTATCGGTATTATTCAGACTGGTTTTGGCGGTAGTCTTGGGCTCTTTTATAGGTTTTGAACGAGAAAAAAGACACGTGCCTGCCGGTCTTAGAACCTATATTTTAGTGTGTATCGGTGCCACTCTTGCTATGATACTCAGCCAGTACGAATACTTTTTTATAAAAGAAGCCATATCATCGGGTTTTGCAGACAACTCGGTAAAAATTGACGTATCAAGATTTGCGGCTCAGATAATAAACGGTATAGGCTTCTTGGCTGCCGGCACGATTATTATAAGTGCAAAACAGGAGGTAAAGGGAATTACCACGGCGGCAGGATTATGGGCATCCGCATGTATGGGCTTAAGCCTCGGTGCGGGTTTTTATGAATGTGTCTTTTTCGGATTCATTACCGTCCTTATCTCCAACAAATTTCTTGCAATTATTTCTAAATATTTTGTCCAAAATTCCTGTAATATGAACATTTATTTAGAATTTAACGCCGTTGAGGAGATAAGAGTAATACTTAATTATATAAAATCAAAGGGAATAAAGGTCTATGATATGTACTTGGAAAAGGGTAATATAAAATCAGGACAAAGACCCAATGCCGTAATTTTAATGAAACTCCAAAACAAAACCAATCATAATTTAGTGATATCAGACATATCAAGTCTTGACTGTATCAACCTTATAGACGAAATTTAGGAGGAAAAATCGTGATTACTTTTTTCAATAATCTAAGAAATTTGACCTTTGTTTCAGTGTTTGTAAGGATGATGTTATCACTTTTATGCGGCGGTATTATCGGAATAGAACGAGAATATAAAAGACGTCCGGCAGGCTTTCGTACACATATTCTAATCTGTGTCGGTGCCTGCATTACCACACTCACCGGAGAATTTTTAAGTATCTATATGCACTATCCCACGGATATGTCAAGACTTGGAGCACAGGTCATAGCCGGCATAGGTTTTATCGGAGCGGGAGCTATTATTACCACTTCTAAAAGACATGTTCGAGGACTCACGACATCGGCGGGACTTTTTTCAGTCGCTATAATAGGACTGACTTTCGGTGCCGGCTTTTATGAGGGAGGACTTATCGCTACCATTTTAATTTTCATCGTAGAATCGCTGTTCTCAAAGTTTGAATATAATATAAAAA
>CAUUFM010000157.1:0-2511 GCA_963544505.1 uncultured Lachnospiraceae bacterium
TGCAATGAGTGTGCCAAGGCAATAATCCAAGCCGGAATTAAAAGCCTTATTTTTTTTGATGATAAATATCATAATTTACCTGCCACTATAGCATCGAGGCGTATGCTTAAGGCGGCGGGAATAGAGGTAAAAAAGTACAGTCCGACAGGCAGAAGCATTGAAATAACGGTGTGATAATGCGCTCTGATAAAAAAGAAGTAATAATAAATATAGTCGTTTTTCTGCTCGTATATATAATAGGGCTTTTTTTAGCAGACTTTTTTTTAAACTATAATTCAAGCAGCGATACCCGTTTTGTAAAATATGAGTCTAAAAATTTGCCCATATTAACTGTCAGCACAAACGATGATGAATATAATACATTAAGAGGGTATACTCAAGAGATGGACATCAGATATATGCACGAAAGCTTGGGTGTTGTAAGTGCAAGATCAAAGGTGTTTAATCTTAATATTTATAATTTTGAAGACGCTAATTTGCATATAGATTATGTAATATCAAGCTACGACAAAAACACTGTTTATGGACGAAAAGAGCTTGATGATATAATAAAAGAGGATAATTATTTAGTAGCGAAAATTCCTGTAGATTCTCTTCCTGATAATGAGATGGAGGCTATGCTGCAGATTGTTCTTTATGAAAAAGATAAGAAAGCTGTAAATTATTATATCAGGATAAAAAGAGGTTCTGAAAAGACGGTTAAAGAGTATCTAAGCTATATCAGAAAATTTGTTCAGGGTTGTATTGATAAGAAAACCGAAATTGCAAAATACATTGAGCCTAACGGAATTGATAACAATGAGGATCTGTCATTAACTACCATAAATTCATCGTTTAAGAAGTTTACCTATCGAAAGCTTAAACCCTCTCTTGTAAGCTCCGTAGATATAACTCTTTTGGAAATTAACGACAGTGTTGCAATGTTCGGCTGTAAATATGTGCTTAATATGACAGATGAAAATAATAAAAGTTTTAATTTAAAGGTGGAGGAAAAATATAGGATAAAAAAAGGTATTGATCGTGTGGTTTTGCTTAATTTTGAGAGAAATATCAATGAGGAATTCAGCAAACTTAATGCCTTTCATAAAAACAGCATAAGTCTTGGGATAGACAGCTCAAATCCTGATTATATCAGCAATGTAAGAGGGGATAAGGTATGCTTTTTAGATAACAGTGAGCTTTATATGTACGACAATTCCACAGGAATTTTAAATAATATTTTTATTTCAAAGGAAAAAGCCGGTTATAAAAAGCTTTTTGCTACTTATAAGATAAAATTTCTTAATATGACCGAGAACGGAAGTGTAGATTTTCTGTTGTACGGCTATATAGACAGAGGGGAACACGAGGGAACTAACGGAGTGATACTCTATCATTTTGACGCGACGCTTAATACCACCATAGAAAGACTGGTGGTGAAAAGTGATAAATCGGTCGCATACTTGCAAAAAGAAATAGATACCATCTCTTATTTAAGTGAAAATAACAGTATATACCTATGCCTTTCAAACAAGCTTTATGAAATAGATCTGTCTATCGGCGGCAAGATTAATGTAATATTGGATAAAAGTAAGGATTCAAGACTTATTTCATCTTATGATAACAGATACGTGGCTTATGGGATAAGCAGGGTTGAGCTTCCTGAATATAAGGAGAAAATAATTACAGGGTTTGTCCCGTTTAAAAAAATAATTCTTAAAAATCTTCATACCGGGATTACCCGTAAAATTGAGGCAAAGCAAGGAAAGGCTGTAATTCCTGTAGGATTTTTAAAGAATGATTTAGTTTATGCGACGGTAAGGCTTAAAGATGCTATGCCTGATAATTATGGAAATATTATTGTGCCTGCGTATGAAATAACGGTGGCATCGTCGGACGGGCTTAAAAATATGAAAACATACAAGAAAAAAGGTAAGTTGATAAGTGATATTGAGCTTAAAAACAGCATCATAGAACTTTATCGTGTGAAGAAAAAGAATAATATTTATATCAGTTGCAGTAATGACAGGATAGTATACAGCGGAGATTTTAAGACAAGTGAGATTAATGTTGATAAGGTTGCACTTGCAGATAAGGGGAGTATAACCAGACTGGTTTTTCCTAACAGAATCATAGATAATGAAAAGCGTATAAGTAAGAGCCTGCTTGTGGCTGATAACAAAAGGACGACATTTGATGTAAGCTCGGGTGATAATGAAAAGCTGTACAATGTATTTGCCTTTGATAAAATTATCGGAGAATATGGCAGTTTATCAAGAGCAGTTCATACGGCATCTGATAATGCCGCTGTTGTGGTGTCCGGTAATTATGGCAGTATATGGAGCAGATCCGATTATAATATGGAAACTCTGATTGACTATGACAGCCTTAATGAGAAATATTATCAAAATCAGAATATAGATACAATAAATTATGCAGATGATGAAGTGCTTGATTTAAGAGGGTGCAAGATGGACGATATATTATATTTTATTAAACAGGAAAAGGCGGTTTTGGCAAAGGGAAATAATG